>JAMOOP010000078.1 GCA_027065385.1 Campylobacteraceae bacterium
AAACACTCATCTAAACTCTCTTTGGATGATTTATGGTGATTGTTTTTGTGCCGATAAAGAGACTTATGAGAGGATAAAAGAGACAATATCAAGTGGGATTAATAGTATCTCTGATGTGGAGTTCACACCAACCAAAGAGTTAGGCAAGGTCAAGAGAGTTGACCCATTGGGGATTACAGATTTACGAATTCGTGGAATGTGGCATATTGCAAATCCTAATAAGATTTTTGATTATATTTATGAGTATGATGATAGTAAGAGATTTCAGATGATTTGTTTAATGAAGAGTGAGAAGTATAATAGTTTGCCTTTGGAGGATAGGGATGTTTTAGAGAATTTGGGTATTGATGGGGTTGAGGTTTTGGATATTCGGATTAAGAGTCCTAATAATCCTGTTAAATTGATAAAAGCTAAGATGTTAGTATTTAAAATATAAGGGAAAAAATGTCTATAGTTATTAATTTACAAAAGAATATTATTAGTAATAATGCAAATATTAAAGATTTATTAAGAGAAGCATTATTAATTGCTTCAAAATTAAAATTGAATGATTTTAAAATATGGATAGGCAATGAGTTAAAAGGTTATTCTAATAGAAATGAAATTCCAAGCTATCGTATTGTATCAGGAGAGGTTAAATTATTTAATCCCTATCAAGGATGGCAGTCAATACCTGCTGATATTGCAGGGCTATTAAATGAAACTACAGCTAATACTCTTTATTTTCATCAATCAATTGCCGAATTAGAAGATTTAATTTTAAAAAAGGATTCAGAGTCACTTGCTTTTTCATTTCCTGAAGACCTAGCTAGTACTTTAAGAAAAGCATTGAATATAAATGTTAAATTTGCTATCTTTACACATACTTCTACTTTAGCAAGTATCATAGAACAAGTTAAAACTACACTTTTAGAATGGACTTTAAAATTAGAAGAGAATCAAATATTAGGAGATGAAAATATGAGTTTTAGTAATGAAGAAAAAGATAAAGCACAACAAACTATACACATTAAAAATTTTAATGGTGTTATGGGTAATGTAGATAATTCAGGTAACCTATCAACAGGAAATTATAATCAGAATACTACTATAAATAATAGTATTGATTCAAAAATAAATGAACTTATTGATAAAATAGATTCTTTAGATATTTCTGATAAAAGTCAAATTATTCAAGAAATAGAAGAGAATAAAGATGATAAAAAGAAACTAACCCAAATTTTAGGACAACTAATGACAAGAGGTTCTGAAATAGCCACGGTACTACCTGCTATCGGGGAATTAGTTAGTAAGTTAGGACAATTATAATATATGAAAATCATCTCCCTATTCTCAGGAGCAGGAGGTTTAGACCTCGGTTTTAAAAAAGCAGGATTTCAAACTATATGGGCAAATGAGTATGATAAAGAGATTTGGGAAACTTATCAAAAAAACTTTCCAAACACCAAATTAGACAAAAGAAGTATAGTAGATATAGGCTCAAATGAGATACCAAATGCTATAGGTTTGATTGGAGGGCCTCCGTGTCAGAGTTGGAGTGAAGCAGGGGCTTTAAAGGGGATTAATGATAAGAGGGGGCAACTCTTTTTTGAGTTTATACGGATATTAAGAGATAAAAAACCTCTCTTTTTTTTAGCAGAGAATGTTTCAGGAATGTTGGCTAGTCGTCATAGTGAAGCATTGGAGAATATTAAAAGGCTTTTTAAAGAGAGTGGATATAATCTATCTTTTAAACTGCTCAATGCACATGATTTTAGAGTGCCACAAGATAGAAAGAGACTCTTTTTTGTGGGGTATAGAGAGGATTTAGGGTTAAAGTTTGAGTTTCCAAAAGGGTTTGAGGAGAAGTTATATCTAAGAGATGCTATTTGGGATATACGCCATAGTGCCATACCTGCAAAAGAGAAAAACTATACCAATGGGGATAGATGCTTTTTGGATAATCACGAATACGCAATAGGTGGATTTTCATCTATGTTTATGTCTCGTAATCGTGTAAGAGGTTGGGATGAACCATCATTTACTATCCAAGCAGGAGGACGACATGCACCACTTCACCCACAAGCTCCAAAAATGGAACTTATCGGAAAAGATAAGAGGAGATTTGTAGAGGGGAGTGAGGATTTGTATCGGCGACTTAGTGTTAGAGAGTGTGCTAGAATTCAAAGTTTTCCTGATGAGCATAGGTTTTATTATCAAAATTTGATGGCAGGGTATAAAATGGTTGGTAATGCTGTACCTGTTAATTTGGGGTATTATTTGGCTAAGAAAATTTTTGAGGATTTGCAAATAGTTGACTCTATTTATGAAAAAAATTGCACATGTGCAATTTTTTAACCCAATTAATTTTTGAATAGGCGACATTTTATGTCCTATTTGTCAATATAGTGTTTTTATTTTCAATTAGACATTATATTGACAACTAGGACACAGTATTTGAAAAAAATTGCACATGTGCAATTTTTTTATCTATTTACAGAAAAATACACCTCTTTTTTAAAAAGTAAACTCCACAATTTCAAACTTCTTTTTTGAATTTTTTCTATGCTATTATCCTCCACCCACCAAAGGTTAGAAATCCCAATAATATAATCAGGATTATAAAACATAGTATGCAAATAGGTATAGGTCAATAGCTGTTCATAGCAGATAAAAACCCCTACCCTACTCTTGTTATGCTCTATAATTGGATTATAAAAAGGGTAAGCATTAGCTCCCTGCTCTATCCAAAATTTCCACATAGAGATTGGTACAGGTACTCTCTGTTTATATAATATTTTATGACTACTATTTGTAATCTCCATAAGCACATTATCATAACTATTTTGATTTTTATATATGGTAGCTCCTGCTAAAACTGTTTTATTCTTATCCAAATTTTCCCATATCATCATGCTATTGAGGCTAAAAACTCCTAATGCGTTTTCATGAAAAAGTAATTGATTATATTTGCTATTATTTGCAACTAATAAAAGTTTTTTTTGCCTCCTATAGTCTCCTATAAAATCTATAGCTTGATTTTTATAGAGTAGGTTGGAGTTAATGGGGTGTAATTTTTGGCTATTTTCTATTTTTGCATTTTGATTATAAATCAGAGCTATAAAAACCATTATAAGAGTTAAGATAATAGATTGTTTGAAAGGTTTATATCTTTTGATAATTAGAGCTGTTATATAAACGAATAATAGATAAAAAGCTATTCCTAAAAATCCCTGTTTGGGAAAAATTATAGCTGAGGATATAATAGGATTGACCCAAGAGATAAATCCTATAGGTGGAATTATTAGCAGTGTTAGCATAAATGGAAATAGATATAATCTTTTTTTGAATAATGAACTCCACACTACAACCCAAACTAGAGTTGTCAAAAATGAGGCACTAATCCAAAATAGTAAAGCTATATAAAAACTCTCATAATAGTTTTGAGTACCAATTAAAAGACCTCTTGAAGCAAAAAGATAATAGCTCAAAACAACTAAAAAAAGATAGACTCTTTGACCAATAAAGAGGTACGCAAAAAATAGTAAACTAGAGGAAAGCGTTAGCTCTATAGATAGATTCCATGAGATATAAGCTATAATCACACCCACTAAAATTGATGCTATTTGATTAAAAAATTGCACATGTGCAATTTTTTCTAATATTTTTCGCATCTTTTAGAGTGATACTTGTGAACGGTCTAAAAAGATTTGGTCTTTAAAAAATAAGATTTGTTCCCCTTTTATTGGTGGGTGTCCTGCTATAAAGATTAGCATTTTTCCCCCTTTTACTATTTTTCCTGTAGAGGTAGTTTTAGCTTTTGGTAGTCTAAGTATCTCATCTGCTGTCATTAGTGGTCGTGAGGCTTCTTGATAGCTCTTTGAGACACTCCCTAATACAAAAGATAATCTCTTACCAGAGGTGATAATATTACTTTTAACTACTGTTTTTGTTCCACACATTTTAGAGAGTAAACTAGCAGTCTCTTCTTTATTTGGAGTAAAAGCTATTCGGATATGACAATTTGATATAATCGTTTCTTCTTTTTTATAGAGTCTATAGAGTTGCTCTGTATCTTGGATAATAATATATGCAACTATTCCATATCCTGCCATATAGGCTAAAGATTTCTCAAAATAATCTATTTTTCCTACTGCTGTAAACTCATCAAGCATAAGTAACATTCTATGTTTATAAGATTTTATCTGTTTTCCATTTTGGAACTCCAACTTTTTAATAAGTCGTTTTAGGATTTGAAGCATTATAACTCTAAAGAGTGGTTGCATTCTATCTATATTTTCAGGGTCTATTACAATATAGAGTGTAACAGGTTTATCATCATTCATAAGCTCATCAAGCCTAAAATCACTTGTTTTAGTATTCAGCTCTATTACAGGGTCGATATAGAGACTTAGAACATTATTGATAGTAGCGATTATATCCCCTCTTGTTCTATCGGCTAGATTACTAAGCCCCATAGCTCCTGTTGATATAGCAGAGTGTGTTATCTCATTCTCTTGGTCATGGTAGTAGCTCAACATATCGGCTAAAATTTCATCCATACTCTTTTCATTTAGAGCTTTGTATATGTCAGATAGAGTAGGTATAGGGGCATACTCATTTTTTGCAATATAGAGAGTGTGGAGTATAAAACTCGATAGAAAAGTTTTACCTCCCTTTTCCCAAAAGTCTTTTAATCCCTCTCCTTTTTCATCTAGTAACATAATAACAATATTTTCAGTATCTGCTATCTCATTGGTTGTTTGTAGGCGTATCTCTTCAAGTGGATTAAATTTACTACTTTCTCCTGTTGGGTCATTGGGATTAAATTTATAGATTCTATTATTGGCATAGTGTTTTCTCCACCCTGCTGTAATCGCATAATTTTCACCCTTTATATCAAGCACTATAGCACTTCCACCCCAAGATAAAAGAGTAGGAATAACCAAACCAACCCCTTTACCTGAACGAGTAGGAGCAAAAGCTATTACATGTTCATCTCCATTATGTCTTAGATAATTTAAAACCCCTCTTTTATCTCTCCATCCTCCTATATATAATCCATCTTTTCTATTTAGAGTATGAGTCTTTTTTATCTCTTTTGGAGTAGCAAAGTGAGCTGTTCCATGTACGCTTAGATGCTTTTTCTCTTTTCTCTGAAAAAGTAGATAAAAGGTAATATAGATAATAGCCAAAATTGAAAATCCAAAAAGAACTTGACTATAAGCACTTAAAAAAATATCCTCAAACTCTTTGTAGTAGTTTATATGCCACTCTATCCATGCAAAAGGTTGATAGATATGTGGATATATCTCTCCTGATAAGGAAGATTGATATTCAAATATATAGGCTAAATATTGAGTAGTCACTATAGAGCCTATAGTAAAAAGTATCAGAATGATTATCAGCTTTTTTAATTTACTACTCATCTATCTCTCCATCCCCCTACTCTTCTCTCTATCCTGTTTTAACTTTTCTAACACTTGATTTCGTTTGACTTCATTAAATTTTGGTTTAGATTTTTTAAGAGATTTTATCTGGTCAATTAAATCTTTTCTCATCTCTTTTGCACTCTCTTGTATCTTTTGAGGAGCTTTAATATTTTCTAATTTTGCTATAGTTTTATTCCAATTATCTACCAACTTATCAATTTTACTTTTATCGAGATTTTGTATATTCTCTTTTGTTATCTTCTTTTGATAATTGGTCTCTAATATTTTCTTCTCTATTATTTGAGCGTTTTTAGAGTTCTCTTTATACTGCTGTGCATATTTATTAAATAGTTCGTACATTTGATATTCTCCTTTTTATCTTTGGATTTCTATATTTTTATCTTTTAAGCCTAGTCTTTTTAATACTGCATCTCTTTTTAGTTTGTCTCTTTTTTGCATTTTAGACACTTTAAAAGCTCTTCTAATCTCTTCAAAATTGGGTCTTCTGAATTTTCGTTTGAGTGTTTGAATATAGCTTCTAATGTTTCTAAAATCATAGTGGTCTCTTTGCTCTGTTCTATTATTAGATTGTTCTGTTTTAGTTGGGTTTCTTCTATCTCTTCTAACTTTTCCATTATTGTTTCGTTGCTTATCATTGAGTTCTCCTATATAGTTTAGTGTAGAATCTTTGCTTTTAAAACTTCTAATTCTCTCTTGTAGTAGCTCTTTATTATCTGTAACAACCTCTATACTCTCTTTGGCTCTTGTTACCTGAACATAAAAAGAGTTTTTACTTGACATTTGACTATTGGCTACTACTAAAACAGAGTTAGCTGATACACCTTGTGATTTAATATCTGTTATCGCATAGGCATAATCTATATAGTTATAATTTTTGATATTAAAATTGTAGCTTTTACCACTCTCCAAAGTAGTAGTTATATTGTCACGCTTAATATCTGTAATAGTTCCCATTACACCATTTTTAATAGGTGAATTTTGAATATTTTTTGAAAAGATTATCTTTTCACCCACTTTAAAAGGTTTAACTGTTTGAGTATAAGCGTTAATCTCTGAGCCATATTTAGTTAAATCAATCTCTTTTATCTTTTTAGTAGTTGTCTCAATAGTGATACTATTTTTTTTAGTCGATATAATTCGCCCCTGTTCTCCTCGTTTGAAATTAGGAATAGTTCCATTTATAGCTACAATATCATCTATCTCATAACTCTCTGAAAAATAGCTATTGGAAGATTTTATCTGCTTAGACTCTCTAATAGTAAAATGATGCTCTTGATTTGAATTTTCTAATTTATCTCTAATCTGTTGATTTATCTCTTTTCTATCTCTATTGGTAGAGGTTAAAATTAGAGGTTGATTTTTTTCTATATAGCTCTTTACCACATAATCTATTCTCTCTTCATAATCTTCTATTTCATTAAAAAGATTACTCTTTTTTAAAATCTCTAAAGCTAAATCAGTATTATTTTGATTATAGGCTTTTACAATGGACTTTGTAATATTTGTCTTTTGTCTCTGGGTCTTTTTAAGATGAACTGTTTTAATACCGAACTTTTGCATATCTCCAAAGGTATTACCTGCTTGAATTGAATTAAACTGTTTAGTATCTCCAATAAAAATAACTTGTGAATCCTCTTTTTTAGAGAGTTCCATAAGTTGATGTATCTGTTTTGAACCAACTAAAGAGGTCTCATCAACTATATAAAGCTTTGATTTTTTTGTTTTAGGATTCTGCTCTTGTTGCAGATATGAGTGTAGAGTATAACTTTTTATTCCAACCTCTTCAAGTCCTGCTGTCGCTTTTCCTGTATAGGACAATCCTACTATCTCTATATCATCTTTTAATATCTCTTTTAACTTTTTTAATGCAAAAGTTTTACCTGTTCCTGCATCACCTTGAACAGCATTAAATCTATCTCTTGTATTTAATATCATATCAAGCATTGCTTTTTGGTCACTAGAGAGTTCATCTAACTTATATCTCTTTGTAGAGATTATTTCAGATAGTGGAGATTTAACTACATCAAATCCCTGTTGAATCTTTTTTATAATCTCTTTTTCTGTCTCTATCATCTCCTTTGTAGTATATACATTTTTATCAAGTTTAATAATAGATGAATTTTTAAACTCTTTAATCAGTTCATTCTCTCTAAGAGAGTATTTTAGAGAAAATTTCATAGCATATTTTAAAATATCCTCTTTGGTAAATGTACTCTCTTGATTGGTTATTGCAGTAAGTGATTTATTTAAATAATCAAGTGCCTGTTTAGCTCTATCTTGATTTGGAGTAGGGGAGGCTGATATTTTATAGTTGAGTCTTGATAACCATTTTTTATTATAACCTAACTCATCTGCTCTTTTTTTATTGGTCTCTCTTACTTCATCTCTATCTACTTTAGTCTTTGCCTTTTTACTCTCTTGAGTAATTCTAGCTTTTATTTGAGATAGTGACTCTTTGGGATATTTTTTCTTATACTCCTCTTCAAGAGATTTTATCTGTTGTGAGCGTTTAGAAAACTCATCAATTATATCTTTTGGTATCTCTTTTATCTCAAAAAGCCCCTTATCAATTGATGTAATCTCAATAGTAAATCTCAACTTATTAAGGTTATAGGCTAACTCATTTCTATAGAATTGTCCAAAATAGAGTTTATTATTAAAAAATGCTTCATTGGTCTGTGCGTTAAATTTTCCATTTTTCAATACAGGGGTAAAGATAAAATTATGAGTATGTAACTGTGGGTCTAAAGCTCTACTTGTATCATGTTGAAATGAGGCGTATATCATTCCATCTGCTTTAACTGATTGGATTTTACCATTAACGGAGACTCTAGTATAGAGATAATCTTTCTCTACTTTATTCATGGTCTCTTTTACTGCATTATCATGAGCTTCTCTAATCTTATTAGCTAGAGTATCAAAACTGTTTGCCTCTGCTATCTCCAAAAGAGTACTAACCGATTTAGGAGCAGAAAAAGTTAAATCTATTCCTGCTCTTCTCTCTTGACTCCCTGCCCCCTTTGTAAGAGGAGTATTATCTTTTGGATTAAATCCATGTAGTAGAGAGAGATAGGTATCTTGTGTAACCTTTTGTTCCTCTTTGATTCCAACTTGTGAAAGAGCTGACCCCCTAAAGTAACCCTTTTCAGAATTTTTTTGATAATAGTTCTCTGCTGTATAGTAGGTTTCTGCTTGTGCTGCTTTTTGGGGATTAGATATTGATAACATCTTTAATCCCAAGTTAATATAGGTGTTGCAATACCTATAATATTTTTTAGTGGTACTTGACCAAAATATCTACTATCATAAGATTTTTTATTATAATCGCTCATAGCCCAAAAGTAACCCTTTTGAATACTTTGTGATGGTTGAATAGTAAGTAGATTTCCATTTCTATCTTTTTTAAAGACTTGACTATTTTTAACAGGATAACCATTTACAAACACCTCTCTATCTATTGTAATATTGTCCTCTTCCAGAGCCAAAATTTTTTTAAGTAGTTGTGGTGTTTGATTAGGGCAATTTGGATTTGGTTGAGTATAACCTTGCTCTATCATCTTTTTTATTATTTGATTGGGTATAGCACAAAATGATACTAAATCCCCTTTTTGATAACTCTCTTTTTTTGAGATTTTATATAATCCAAGAGGAAATGAACTTGTAGTATTAAAAATCAATTTACCCTCTTTTATCCCATAAATAAGAGCTATAATAGATAGAACTGTGGTAGATAGAGTTATTATAAATATAATCATTTTTTTTCTCATTGTAATATCACCTTTGTATCACTTTTTATTGCTCTTTCCAATTTAGATATACTCTTATTACCATCAATAGTTTTAGAAGAGAGTTTAATCTTGCTATTAGAGTAGATAGCTTTTTTGAGTCTAATGGTAAAAAATCTAGGATAAAAAATTTCTCTCTGCTTATGATTTAAAACTCGTGTTGCACTAACCAATAGAGAGCCATATTTGCTTTTTGTTAAATCTGATATTATTATCCCCTTTTTAGTTGATGCAGCATGAATAAATTTATTATCTTCAAGATAGATTCCTACATGAGTGATTGGTATTCCTCTTGATTTATCTGTCAAAAAAAAGAGTAAATCACCTTTTTTATAAGATTCATTAGTAATAGCTGTTCCAACTTTTGATTGGAGTAGGGCAGTTCTTGGTAGAGCAACTCCTATCTGTTTGTAGATATATTGAGTATAGCCTGAACAATCAAAACCTTTGGGAGTCTCTCCACCCCAAATATATTTTCCACCGATATACTCTTTTGCTATAGCCTCAATAGTCATAGCTTGATTACTACTATCAGCCAAAAGAGAGAAAACAGTAAATATAATTAATAGAAAAGGTCTCATGGATTCTGCTTTAATGGTTCTAAAATCATATCTTTTGTGACAAAGATATTAAATCTATAACCACTTCTAATTTTAATAGTTGGAGCAATATTGAGATTTTTACGAATCATCTGTCCTGCTGTCTGCTCTAGTACAGTTTGACTCGTATTAAACCCTTGATGACCACTTATAAATGTCACTTTGCCATTTTCTATATTTATCTCTCCACTTAACATACCAAGTAAAAAAGCTGAACCAAATATCTTAAAATAGTGATTATCAACTTGGTCTGCAAATCCTGAATATCCCTCTTGGTCTGTTCCATTCATTGAACCAATATTAAGGGTTTGACCATCTGGAAAGACAATAGAGTTAAAAGCTATAACTACTCTTGTTTGACCATACTGTACTCCAAAACCATAAACACCTACCAACTTTGAACCTTGAGGAATAAGTAGATGATTTCCTGTTACTGTATCATAAACATTCTCTCTTACCTGTGCTATTATATTTCCTGGCAATTCCGAGTTTATACCACCTATTAAAACAGCAGGGATAAGAGAGCCTCTTTTTAACTCATAAGGAGATATAGGCTTCTGTTTTGTATGTTGTAGATACTCATCATTTCTTGTCTGCAAATGTGAGTTATTAGATAGTTTAGATTTATCTTCATGATTAACAATCTTATTATAGTTTTTTAAATAATTGGTTAATAGGTCTGTATTAGGAGCATTTGACATATCTATATCATCTTTTTTGGACCTTGTATCTAAAGGATTCATAATATCACTATTTGTAATTTTACTCTTTCCTGTTATTGCCTCTAATAGAGCTTTCTGTTTCATTCGAGCAATAGCTAATCTCTCTTTCTCCTTATCTGACCTGAGTTCGATAAAAAAAGTGGGATAAGGAGATTAAAAGAGAAGTCGTTCTATAGTTTTAAACCAGTAAAACAAAAAGAGACGACTAAAAAATGTTAACAAAAATATTCTGTGAAATAGATGACT
>JAMOOP010000079.1 GCA_027065385.1 Campylobacteraceae bacterium
ATTTTTATATTGGATACTTTGTAGTATAATTTCTATGATTCTTAGTTGTGTGAGCATACATTCTAAGAATCATCTTTTTCTTTAAACTATTCTTAATCCTTTATATTTTTTGTCTAAAGTGTAGTAACTTTATATAGTGCTTTATTATACAAATCTTTTGAACTTCTTGTTAATCTTTTTAGGATTTTTAATTTTGTTCTATTTTTACTTTTGATTTTTATATTTGTTGTTAAAAGCACTTTTTACCCTATAGTTTATTTATGTTAAAAATAATTATACTATTTTTTTCATTAAAAAAAGTATCTTTTCTGATATAATTTGCTCAAAAGCTCAAATTTATCTCCACCTTATTCTTTTCGCAATTAAGATGGAGTTTTCTTTGAGGAGATTGATAAATTTTAGATAAAATTATCTCTTTAAAAGGATAGTAGTGAAAGTAGCATTTATAGGCGATATAGTAGGCAGACCTGGTAGAGAGATGGTAGGTAAATATCTAAAAGATATTAAAAATAGATATAAAATAGATTTAGTTATAGCAAATTATGAAAACGCCTCTCACGGTTTTGGTCTAACTAAAAAAAATGCAGATGAACTCTTTGGTTACGGTATTAATATTATGACAGGAGGTAATCACTCTTGGGATAAAAAAGAGATATTTGATATGTTTGATAGTTATCCTCTAATTCGACCAATAAACTATCCTATAAAAAGTGCAGGTAGAGGTTTAATTGAGTCAAATATTTGTGGAGAGAGAGTAGTTATTATAAGCGTTATGGGAAACTATACTATGCCAATGTGTGATAACCCTTTTGTTAAGATGGAGGAGGTTGTCTCTAATTTAAAAGATGACGGTATTAAACATATTATAGTTGATATTCACGCAGAAGCTACAAGTGAAAAACAGGTTATGATGCACATCTTAAAGGATAGAATATCAGCAATATGTGGGACACACACTCATATAGGAACAGATGATTTAGCCATTATTGATGGGTGCTGTTTTGTTACAGATATAGGTTTAACAGGGTGTAGAGACCAAGTTATAGGTATGGATAAAAAAATACCAATGCAGAGATTTTTAACAGGTATTGGAGGTCATTTTGATGTTCCTAAAAAGTGTAAAAAGATTTTTCAATTAATAGTTTTTGAACTAAATAGTAGTGGAAGAGCTATAGAGTCTAAAAAAATAAAGATATATGATAGTGGTGAAACTATAGAAACTAAAGGTAGAAAAGAGAGATACTTATAACTTTTAACTATTTTCTATTATTAAATCTTTAATATCATCAAAAGCCTTTGCTAACTCTTTATCTTGAACCTCAATAGTAAATCTTCCTAATGCTCTCTCTTCGTAATGGGGAACAGTATCTTCATTACTATTTTTTATAACAGTGTTATATTTTGAGTTAAAGAGTACAATTCTACTCGCTTTTAACTTTTTACACTTCTCATCCATTTTTATTAACATACTTAAAAGAGATTTCAATAAATCTTGATTAGAATTAAGTTCCCACTTAACCCCAGGGTGAGATAGAGCTATATAGAGAGTATCTTGTTTTATATATGTAAAAGCTACAGCCCTTTGAAATCTAGGTTGTAGAAAGGAGATATATTTATTATAGCAGTAGTATTGGTCAAATAATTTAAATTGTGGTAGGAGTTTAATATGTTGAATTATAGAACTAGCTGTTTTCATATTTTAATTATAACATTTTTTAGCTTGTTAATATTAAATGGTTGTGGATTTAAAGCTGACCCTTATTTGGATAGTCAACCTCCCAACTCTTCTAGTAAAACTAGATAGGTGGGGAGTTCACATCACAATAGTATCATTAATATATTAAATATGACACACCCACACTCTCCATTTTTTCTTAGGTTGAATCACGGTAATTCAAAATCAAATAAAAGTTAAGTATAATACGCAAAAAGAATTATGAAAACATTATTAGAAAGATTTAGAGAGTTACCAGACTATAGGAAATATAAGATAGCAAAATATAATGTGGG
>JAMOOP010000080.1 GCA_027065385.1 Campylobacteraceae bacterium
ATAATAAATAAAATTTTTTTCATTAAATATTATAACATTCATTTTAGGTATACTTCTTTAAATTAAACACCAATATTTATCTTGATATAAAATAGAGATGATAATGTTATTTAAGATATTAGGAAAATGAAAAAAAATGAAAAAAATATTACTAATAGTTATTCTTTTAACTATCTCGTACAATGCTACTATTTATTATATAGACAACTATATAGCAAATAAAGATAAAACTTTTACAGATAGTTGTTCTAAAGTTTGGTCTTCAAGAGGTTTATATAACTCTCATTCAGAACAAAATAGTATTACTAGCATTGACAGAGCTTTTCATAATGGTTATACAGGGGTTGAAGTTGATTTTTATTTTGATATTGAGATGAAAAAGTTTATAGTTTCTCATAATAAACCTCAATTCACTAGTAAGGGAAAACTTCAATATACTCTTAAAAATGGAAAACTTTTAACATTAAAAGAACTATTTATACAAACGGCCGATAAACATTACTTTTGGCTCGACTATAAAAATCTTGATAAGCTATCCTCAGAAGATACATTAAATGCAATAAATCGTTTAGATCAAATTTCTCAAATATTTAATATTAAAGAAAGAATATATATTGAAGGTTCTAATCCTTTTAAACTTTCGCAATATACTCAAAATGGATTTAAAACTATTTTTGCTTTTTCTCCTTTAAAAGAGAGTTCTATTTTTAGCTCTATCTCTTCTAATATCTATAAAATTGCCTATTACCTATTTGATATAACAGCAATTGCAATGCCTTATGGAGATATTCAGAATCCAAAATATAGTGATATTACACAAAAAAATCTTAAAAATATACCTACATTTTTATTCCATATTCCAAGTAATAAAAATTTAATTCAACATCTAATTAAAAATAATGATATAAAAGTTTTACTTATTGGTCGAGATAAAAGTTTAAATTATAGTCAATTTAATGAATGTCAATAATAAAGTTTTATTCAGATAAAATTCAAAAAAATTAGGAGTTTTGATGTTAATATTCAAACAGTTATTTAAATACTATCTTTATATGATAATACTTTTTTTCATAGGAAGATTAATTCTTGTATTCCTCTATTTTGATAAACTTCAAGATACTGATGCTTCAATATGGCTTACTTTTATCTACGGTCTTAGAATGGACACGATTACTGCTAGTTCACTATTAGTTATACCTCTCATTGTTTTAACTCTCTTTCCAAAGAAGTTATTTACTTTTGCATCTCAATTTTTAAAATATTATTTTTTAATTGTTTTAGCAATGCTTATTTATATAGAAAATGCAACTTTCCCTTTTATCGCTCAATACGATGTCCGTCCAAATTATCTTTTTGTAGAATATTTAGAATACCCTAAAGAGGTTTTTTCTATGATATTTGCAGAATATAAATTAGAACTTTTTATAGCATTACTTATGATTTCTAGTTTTATCTATATTTATCTTAAAAAAACAAAAGATAATTTTATTGAAATATATGAAATAAATTATTTTAAAAGAGTATTATTATTTATTCCTATTTTACTTATTTTATTTATTGGTGTTCGTTCATCATTTGGTCATAGGGCTGCAAATGTATCAGATGCTATATATTCCTCAAATAGAATGTTAAATGAAATAACTAAAAACTCTATTCACTCTATTGTTTATGCAATATATGTTAATAAAAAGCATGGTAGTGGTGAACTTATTAAACAATATGGAAAGATGGAACTACCTGAAGCCTATATACGTGTTAAAAATTCATTAGGAATAAATTCTTTATCGAAGAGTTCTCCACTTAATAGAGCAGTAACAACTCACTTTAAAACTAAAGAACCAAAAAATTTAGTTATTTTTATTCAAGAAAGCTTCGGCTACCAATTTGTTGAAGTTGTTGGTGGAGAGAAGGGAATTACACCTCATTTTAATCAATTAAGTAAAGAGGGTATTTTATTTAAAGATTTATACTCAAATGGAACAAGAAGTATTAGAGGATTAGCAGGAAGTGTTGCAGGAAATTTTTCAGTTCCAGGAAAAGGTGTTTTAAAACGTAATAAATCTCAAAGTGATTTTTTTACAATATCATCACTTTTAGAACCTTTTGGCTATCAAAGTATCTTTTTTTATGGTGGAGAGAGTCGATTTGATAATATGAAAAGTTGGTTTTCTGGAAATGGTTTTGATAAAATTATAGATGAAGATAAGTTTACAAATCCTAATTTTGTAGGAACATGGGGTGTAAGTGATGAAGATTTAGTTTTAAAAGCAAATGATGAATTTAAAAAACTTTATGCTCAAAAGAAAAAATTTGCAGCAGTTATGTTTTCAACATCAAACCATTCTCCCTTTGATTTTCCAAAAGGTAGAATAGAACTTATTCCTAATGTAAAAGAAAAAAGTGTTAAAAATGCTATAAAATATGCAGATTATGCTATTGGATTATTTATAGAAAAAGCTAAACAAGAATCATATTATAAAGATACTATTTTTGTAATAGTAGCAGACCATAATATTCGTGTATATGGTTCCGATTTAGTACCTGTTGATATGTTTCATATTCCAGCTATGATTTTAGGGGAAAATATTCAACCTCTTGTCTATGATAAATTAGCAACACAACCCGATGTTTTAGCAACAGCATTAGATTTAATAGGTTTAGATTTAAATTATCCAATAATGGGAAACTCTATTTTTAGTGATGAAAAAAAGAATATATCTTTAATGCAATTTCATAACTCTTATGCTCTAAGAAAAGACGATACCATCGCTATTATTAGACCTAATAAAAAAATATTAACTTTTAAATATGAGAATAAACATATTAAACAGATAGAATCAGATAAAGAACTAGAAAAAGATTTATTAGCATTTATTGTAGTTCTTGATGATATGTACCATAAAAAATTATATAAATAATAGTAAGGATTTTCTTTGAAAGAAACTTTAAAACGCTATTTACCATATATAAAAGAGTATAAACTAGAATACTTATTAGTTTTTATAGGAATACTCTTAACAGTAAGTGCCACAACTGCAACAGCACATATTATGAAACCATTAATGGATGAGCTCTTTATTGAACGTAAAGAGGAGATGCTTTATCTTATTCCTTTAGGATTGATAGGTATATATGTTATTAAGGCTATTGGACGCTATATACAGTCTGTTTATATGAAATATATTGGTAATCATATTATAACTCGTTTTCGGGAGATGCTTTTAGATAAGATAATTAACCTTGATATGAGTTTCTTATATAGTAATCGTAGTGGAGAGCTTATATCTCGTGTTACAAATGATATAAATAGAATTCAATATTTTGTTTCAAATATGTTACCTGAACTGTTTCGTGAGAGTTTGACTGTTGTTGCTCTTGTAAGTTATATTATATATCTAAATCCAATGTTGGCTTTTTACTCTCTTGTTTTAGTGCCACTTATTATTTATCCACTTATTGTAATTGCTCGAAAACTTAAAAAGTATTCTCGTCGTTCACAAGAAAAAAATGCAGATGTTGTAACAAGACTTACAGAGGTATTTAATAACAGTGAAATTATAAAAGCCAATGCCACCGAAAAATTTGAAGTTGATCGTTTTAGTATTGAGAATTGGAAGTTTTTTAAAATAAATATGAAGTCTGTTTATGTTGGAGAGATAGTATCTCCTATGATGGAAATTATAGGTGCTTCTGGATTAGCTATGGTTATTTTTATAGGTGGTAGAGAGGTTTATGAAAATAATATGACAGTAGGGGAGTTTACAGCTTTTTTAACAGCAGTTGGACTTGTATTTCAACCTATCCGTCGTATTGGCTCTATATACTCTAAAATCCAAGATGCCTTAGCTGCAAGTGAAAGGGTTTTTGAAATTCTTGATACACAGAGCAAAATTATAGATGGTAATAAACTTTTAAAGGAAGATATAAAAAAAATAGAGTTTAAAAATATAAGTTTAAAGTATGAAAATTCTTATGCACTTAAAAATATAAATATTACGATGAAAGAGGGTGAAAATATAGCCTTAGTCGGGGATAGTGGAGGTGGTAAATCTACTTTTATAAATATGCTTTTACGTTTTTATGACCCAGCTGATGGTTTTATTTTTATTAATGGAGTAGATATAAAAGAGTTTACACAAGAATCTTTAAAATATCATATTTCATTAGTTTCTCAACGTATATATATATTTCAAGATACTTTAGTAGCAAATATCGCCTATGGACAGGAGATAGATGAAACTAGAGTATATAAAGCTTTAGAATTGGCAGATGCAAGAGAGTTTGTATCTTCATTAAGTGATGGAATATATACAAAAATGGAAGAGTTCGGAGTTAATCTTTCGGGAGGGCAACGCCAACGTATAGCTATTGCACGAGCAATTTATAAACATTCATCACTTTTACTTTTTGATGAAGCAACATCTGCACTTGATAATGAAAGTGAAAAAAGAATTAAAGAGGCACTAGATAAATATAGTAAAGATAAAATTACCATTACTATCGCTCATAGATTAAGCACTATTGAGCATGCAGATAAAATTTTAGTTATGCAAAAAGGTAAAATTGTAGAGTTTGGAACACATAATCAACTATTGAAAAATTCAGATATTTATAAAAAATTGGCAGGCAAATTTAATTAAGTATATTTTAAGGTACTCTTGACTATAATTCCACCACGACAAACAAGAGATTGAATAAGTCAGGGTAGCTCAGCTGGTTAGAGCACTGGTCTCATAAGCCGGGGGTCGGGGGTTCAAGTCCCCCCTCTGACACCATTTATATCTGTTTGTCACTTCTTAATGTTCCGGATTAGCTCAGCGGTAGAGTAGGTGACTGTTAATCACTTGGTCGCTGGTTCGAATCCAGCATCCGGAGCCATATTCAATGAAATCAAATAAATCACAACTATATTAATAAATTAAAGAGAGATAGTTTTTAATTTTCTTTTATATAAAGATAAATATTTGCAGCTATTTTGGTATACTAAGAATAATTTTTATTGAGGATACTAAATGACATACGGTGAATATTATTATCTTGTTAAGAGCGATATGAAATTAAAAGATGGTGTATGGATTACAAATAAACCAAATATTACTATACCTCTAAGAATGTCAAAAAAAGATGCAGTAGCTTATTATTCTGCAAAGTTTAGTCGTTATTGGGCATCAATGGAAAATAAATAGTATTGGTACAAAATCATTAAATTAACAAGAGGTCTATTACAATCTATCTCCGTTTTTAGTCAATTAAATATTGATGAGATAGATTTTTTAAAACAAATATCCACTTTAAAACCATTAAATCATGATGAACATATTTTTTATGAGGATGATTATAGTTCGAAACTTTATATGTTACTTGATGGAAGTGTAAAAGTTTATAAAGTTGATAATAATGCTAATGAAATAGTTTTAAAACGGTTTGTTCCTTTTTCTTTTATTGCTGAATTAGCAAATTATACAAATATAAATTTTCCAGCTTCTGCAAAATCTATAGATAGTTCAACTGTTTTAGTTATAGATTATAAAGAGTATAAAAAATATTTTTTATACCATCCCTCTATTGTTCCTAATGTAATAAAAGCTTTAACAACTAAAATTTTATCTTTAGAAAAAGTTATATCTGAAAATATGACAATGAATGCTACTCAAAGAGTTGCTAAATTTATTTATGAAAAAGAATCTATTTTCCAAAATAAAAAAAAACATGAAGTCGCAACTATTTTAAATATTACACCTGTAACACTTTCCCGCATATTAAAAAAATTTAAAGAAAAAAAAATTATGGATAAAAATAATAGTTTAATAGATAAAAATTTATTAAAAAAAGAGTTTTCTTAACATACGTTAATGCTTTTTTATTTATTTTCTTATATTATTTGGTAATTAAATAATTATCGGAGAAATAATATGAGTATGTCATGTAATCAATGTGAAATGAGTATGCCAAATGGTTGTGGTAGTGCAGGTCAAACAGTAGGAACTTGTGGTAAAGATGAAACTTTAGCATCACTTCAAGATACAATGATTTATGGTTTAAAGGGTCTTGCTGCTTATAGAGAACACCTTAATGAGTTAGCACCTGCACAAACTAAAAATGTTGATGATGTTATGAGTGAAACTCTTTATTTTACTCTTACAAATGTAAACTTTAATTTTGATGATCATATCAAACAACTTATGAAAGTCGGTTCTGCTGGTATCGAAGTTATGGACAAACTTTCAAATGCTCATACTGCAAAATTTGGTATCCCAACTCCTGTTGAGATTCCTCAAAATATGGTTGAGGGAAAAGCTATTTTAGTAAGTGGTCATAACTTAGAGATGTTTGGTGAGCTTTTAAAAGCTACTGAAGGTAAAGGTATAAATATTTATACTCACTCAGAGATGTTACCAGCACACGGTTATCCAGAGTTTAAAAAATATAAACACCTTAAAGGAAATGTTGGTAAAGCTTGGTTTGATCAAGTAAAGCTTATGAAACGTTTTAAAGGTACTTTTGTTGTAAATACAAACTGTATTATTCCTCCTAAAAAAGATGCTGATTATATTGATAGAGTATTTACTTATAAAATAGTAGGTATCGAGGGTGCTAGAAAGATTGAAGGGTTTGATTTTACAGAGCTTATTGAAACAACTTTAGCTTGTGAAGATACAGTTATGGAAGATGATTTAACTTTAACTACGGGTCATCACTATAAAACTATTATGACCTTAGCTCCAGAGATTTTAGGTGCAATAGGTGCTGGTAAAATTAAACAATTTTTTGTTATCGCTGGTTGTGATGCTCCAGGGAAACAGGGTGAGTATTATAGAGAGTTAGCTGAGAACTTACCAAAGGATTGTATTATTATCACTTCATCTTGTGGTAAATTTAGATTTAATGATATTGATTTTGGAAATATTGAGGGTACAGGTATTCCTAGATATTTAGATTTAGGTCAGTGTAACGATTCTAATGGTGCTGTTGAGATTGCAACTGCTGTAAGTAATGCACTTAATATTCCTATTAATGACCTACCTATCTCTATTGTTCTTAGTTGGATGGAACAAAAAGCTATTATTATTTTACTTGGACTATTTAGTTTAGGGATTAAAAATATCTATCTTGGACCAAAAGCACCAGAATTTTTAAATGATGATGTAACAAACTTCTTAATAGATACATTTGATTTACATTATACAGGAAGTGCAAAAGAAGATTTAGAAGCATTATTAATTAAATAAAAGTAATATTATTAATTTAAGTTCATTTTACTATTTCACTAGATATAATGAACTTAATTAATAACTAAAGGAGCTATAAAATGGCTAAGAAAACTAAAAATGAAGAAACAAAAGAAGAGATAAAACTTGCTAAAAAGTTAGCTAAAAAAGCTGAAAAGAAAAAAGCTAAAAAGAAAAAAGCTAAGGCTAAAAAAGCTGAAAAAGAGGCTCAAAAAAAACTTGAGACTAAGTTAGAGAAAAAAAGAAAAGAGAAATCTAAAGCTAAAAAGAAAAAATCTATTAGAGGTTCTAAAAAACCAAACTAATTTTTCAAGTCACATCTATAAATGATGTGACTTTTTTATGACTGCTATGTGCTTTTCTAAGTTTAATTTTGTATATAACAGCATATAGTAGAGGTACATAAATTAGATTTAAGATAGTCGCCCATGTTATACCAAAGCCTAAAGATATTGCCATCGGTTGTAGTATAAGAGCTTGTCCAGAGGCAAAGAATATAAGTGTTAATAGACCAAGTACAGTTGTTAAAGAGGTAAGTAAAATAGGACGTAATCTTGTTCCTGCTCTTTTCATTAACTCTTCGGTATCTTTAGCCCCCTGTATAAAACTAACCATAATAAGTCCATCATTGACAACAACACCTGAAAGTCCTACTATCCCTATAAGCCCAGGCATACTTAAATTTATTCCCATAATTATATGCCCTAAAAATACCCCTAGTAACACTAAAGGAATAGTGCTAATAACAATAAGAGGTTTTTTAATAGAATCAAAGAGCCAAACAAGAGTGATAAATATTAAAAAGATAGATATAAGTCCAGCTTGCATCATCTCTGATTGATTTTTATTATTCTCTTGCTCTTCACCTTTTATATCTATTTTATAACCATCATTTTTGAGTCTGTCAAATGTAGATTGTATCTTTAGCATAGCTTCAGATGATGTTACTATCTCTTTATCAAGAGATGCAAAAGTAGTTCTTATTCTTGTAGCGTTCTCTTTATTGAGAGTGATAAATCCTTGAATCAGTACAAAATCACATATATCTTTTAATGCAACATATCTATTTGTAGAGGGTACTTGAACTTCTACTCTTTGAATAGAGTTTATATGTTTATTCAGACTACTCTCTATTTTTAAACGAATAAGTCCACTTTCATTAAACATTTTTCCATATTCACCTTTGAGATAATAGGGCATAAGCTCTTTGGAGATAATAGCTTCATTAAATCCTAACTCTTGACCATAGCTATTAACTCTTAGTTTCAACTCTTTTTCTCCAATAGTTGCATCATTCGATATATCTTTAACACCCTTTATAGCATTAAGTGCATCTTCTAAAATTTGAAGACCATCAAGAATTTCATTTTCACTTTTACCACTAAGACTTATCTCAATATCTGAAGCAACAACACCAGCACCAGGTACTTTAACAATAAGTTCATCAAAAATTAAACCTTGTTCATCTCTATCTGTTTTAAATGGAATGATTATCTCTTCTATATGTTTAGCTATCTCTTTAGCACTTTTGTCTCTTTTTAATAGATTTGCATCATACTCTAGTGATAGATAGGGACTGATATACGTATCAAAAATATTTTGAGGTTTTCTCTCATGCAAATCTATAAAAATATGAAAAAGATTTTCTCCAAGTTCAGCTCTATTTTTTGCGTCCATTTTAAAACCAATAACAGAGGTAATAGAAGAAATTTCACTTTTATAGTTATTTGCTAAAAGTTTTTTTTCTAAAGCTGTTACTATCTTCTCTGTATCTGTAAGTTCATTATTTATATTTACTTTTCCATAAACATATATTTGGGTTGTATCAAACTCTGGAAAAAGTTGAAACTTAGAGTTTTTGATTAAAATAAAGGTAAGAGAGAGTATAGTCGCAACCATTACAATAAGAGAAAGCCATTTACGTTTAAATAGAAAATGTAAAATTTTACTATAAATAGAGTTCATACCTTTCCACATACGTTTGGTAAAACTTGCATCTTTTGAAACTTTTAAGAAGTCGTGAGCGTGAAGAGGTAAAAAATAGAATGCTTCAAAAAGAGAAGAGAGTAAAAGAACTGTTATCATAACAGGGATTATTTTTATAAATGTTCCCATCTCCCCTGAGAGTAAAAGCATAGGCAAGAAGGCAAAAACTGTTGTGAGTGTAGCTGTTAGAACTG
Organism: Campylobacteraceae bacterium; assembly: GCA_027065385.1. Taxonomy (GTDB): domain Bacteria; phylum Campylobacterota; class Campylobacteria; order Campylobacterales; family Sulfurovaceae; genus UBA1140. Next base: position 9,410 of record JAMOOP010000080.1, read on the forward strand.
CTGGAAACATCTCTGTTGCACCTACTATTGCAGCCTCACGCTTTTCCATTCCATCTTCCATATATCTATATATATTTTCAGCCACTATAATAGCTTCATCTACTAGCATACCTAAGGCGATTAATGCACCTAAAAGGGAGAGCATATTTAAACTATTTCCAAGTAGGTCAGTAACAATAAGTCCAATCATAAAGCTCATAGGTATTCCTATGGCTACAACAAGAGCGATACCACGATTTATAAAAACCATCATAGCAATAAATACAAGCATAAGACCAAAGATAATATTTGAAAATACTATATTAAGACGATTTTTTATCCATATAGAGGTATCGGTATATATATCATAATTTAGATCTGGATTTATTTTAGACATTTGTGTTAAAACTTCTCGTATCTCTTTAACAAGTTTGATAGCATTTCCATCTTTTGATTTTGAGATATTTATAGAGATATTTCTTACACCGTTATAGTGGGAGAGTTCATTTGAATCACTAAGTTCAAAGGATACTTCTGCAATATCTCCTATTTTAACTCTTTTATCTCCAATACTTATTATAGTATCAGAGATAGTTTGAGATTTTTTTTCTCCATTAAAAGTAGAGATATAAAGATGTTTTCCTCTCTCTTTTATAGTTCCTATTGGAAAAATGGAACTGATATTTTGTAAAGATGAGATAACAAGAGATGGTTGCAGTTCTAAGGCTCGTATTTTTTGTTCATTAAGTCTAATAACTAACTCATCATCGGCATCTCCACGAATCGTTATATCACTTAATGTTTTAAATTTACTCAGTTCACTTTTTAACTCTTCAGCACGTAAAAGTAACTCTTTTTTATCAACATCTCCAGAAAGGGCGATTAAAACAAGAGGAAAGGCGTGTGTTTGGATTTTAGCTATGGGGTCAGCCATATCGGCAGGGAGGTCTTTTTTTACAGAACTTATAATATCTTTGACATCATTTAAAACTTCTATATTATCTGCACCAGACTTTATATCTGCAATAATTGAAAATGAACCATTTTTAATAGTTGTTTTAAGTGTATCTAATTCATTAATATTTTGTAAATCTTCCTCTATGGATTGGACAACCATTTTATCAAGTATATCAGCTGATGTTCCAACATATCCACCATTAATAGTAATTTTATCCATATTCATAGGTGGAAAAATTTCTTTTGGTATATTTATATAGGCAAAAATGGACATTGATAATATAAATATAAGTAGTAAATGGTTAAGTATTGGCTTATCTATGGAGAACTCTATAAATTTACGAATCATGAAAAAACCTTTTTAAAACATCTGATTTTCAATTTTAACTTTAAAATCTATTCTTTCTACTGAAGACTTTATAATTCTATTTTCTTCTCTTAAACCATCATACTCTCGTTTTAGTTTTGCAATCTCTCTACTTTTAAAATATATCTGCTGTTGAATATAGATTTTAGGAAATAAAAAGAGTAAAATTATTGATATTGTTCCTATTGTAAGGATAAAAAAGTTGAAATTTAAGTGATTTCTATCTTGAGGTAAATCAACAATAATCTTATCAAGAAGTTCTAGTTTTGCACTCATTCACAATCCATCTGAAATATTCTCATTTTTGCACTTCTACTCCGAATATTCTCTTTGAGCTCATCATCTTTTGCCATAAGTGGTTTTCTTGTAACAATTTTTCCTACTGAATGATTATTACCACAACCGCAACGCATCACCTCTTGAGGACAGATACATTTTTTTGACCAAGAGATAAACTCCTGTTTTACTATTCTATCTTCAAGAGAGTGAAAAGAGATAATAGCTATTTTTGCTTCAGGTAGTTTTGCATCTTTAATACTACTAAGTAAAGATTTTAGCTCTCCTAATTCATCATTAACCTCTATTCTAATCGCTTGCATAAGTAGAGTCGCTGGATGTATCTTTTTTCCACGAGGCATATCTTGCTTGAGTGTATCACTTAGCTGTTTTGCAGAGGTAAAAGGACGATTTTTTATAATCTGAGCTACGATTTTTTTATAATTTCTAAGTTCCCCATATTCTAGGATAATTCGTTCAAGTTCACTACTAGAGTATGTATTTACTACTATTTCAGCAGTAAGTGAAGCATCTTTATCCATACGCATATCAAGGTTGTCACTTTCATAAGAAAAACCTCTATCTTTTTGATCTAATTGCAAAGATGAAACACCGATGTCAGCTAAAACACCTTTAATTTGAGAAATATCATATTCTTTAATAATATCTTTTATCACAGAAGAGAAACGTCCCTTTCTTATTTCAACTCTATCTTTAAATGGTTCTAGTCTTTTTGTTGAAAAGTCTATTGCTGTTTGATCTTGGTCGATAGCGATAAGTTTAATGTTTGGATTAGCTTCAAGTATCATAGAGGAATGACCTGCATAGCCCATAGTACAATCTATAATAATACCTTCATTAATTGAATCAAAAGAGTTAATAACTTCGCGATAAAGAACAGGAATATGTGGAATGTTTTGCATAAGAAACCTTGAAAAAATGTTTAGAATGAATTATACATTAATTTTATAAAAGTAAATTTTTATCATTTGTAACATTAAACTATTTTAATAGAGTTAATTTGATATGAAATGCAATATAAAAAGCTAAAACAAGATATAGTTACAATTAATTTAAAAAAATTAATTAAATGATATAGGAGATGAGTTATGGAAGATTTATTAATACCCATTATAGCTGGTGGTGTTGTTTTAGTTGGTGGTATACTGTTTTTTGTTATGAAAAAGAAACAAAATGATAACCTTGATGAGTTAGCAACAGAAGCTAATACAAAAAAAGATGTACCTCAAGGCACAGTCAAGAAAAAAGTGGAAAAAGTTGAAGAGCCTCCTGCAGAAGTTCAACAAGTAGAACCAACACCTATGGTTGAAGAAGCTCCTTTAGAGATAAAAATTGCTTCAATTACAGCAAAAAATGTAACAAAAAGAGCTGTACCTGCACATGGTAAAATTGTAAAACAAGATCTTGCAATTTTTGCTGGAACAAAAATATTAGTAGCTGAAGACAATATGATTAATCAAAAGGTTATTAAAGGACTTTTAGGTGATAGTGGTATCGAACTTACTATGGCAGATGATGGTCAAATTGCAGTAGATATTTTAGAAAAAAATAGTGATTTTCATATAGTTCTAATGGATGCTCATATGCCAAATATAGATGGTTTTGAAGCAACACGTATTATTAGAGCCAATCCAAACTATGAGCATATTTTAGTTGTTGCACTTAGTGGTGATACAGCAGTTGATGATATTAGGAAAATGCGTGAAGCAGGAATGGAAGAGCAGTTAGCAAAACCATTAAAAATGGATGCTCTTTATGATATTCTTTATGCTTATGGTGTTTTAAATGAGGCTGAAAGTTCTCAAGAGCCTGAACAAGAAGTAGCAGTAAGTGATGTTAAATATGTAGAATTAGATATTGAACAAGGAATAGAAACTTTTGGTGGTGATGTTGATTTTTATAAAGAGGAAGGATTAACACCATTTTTAGAGGGTTATTCAGATATTGCAGATAGAGTTGATGACCTTGTAATGGATGAGAAATTTGATGAACTAAACGGTTTATTACATGATGTTCTTGGTGTTGCTGGAAGTATTGGAGCATTAAAATTACAAGCTAATACAACAACAATGAAAGAATCAGTAAAAGAGACTCAAGGTGAAAGCTATGGTGATTTTAGTGATGATTATAGAGAACAGATACAAAGAGTTATGAAAGAGATAAAAGAGTTTTTATAACTCTTTTATCTTTATTAATCTATAACACTCCTCTTTTTTTAATCCCTTCAAGGCTATATATTTATGAAAATCGATACAACAACATTTGATAATATCAAAAATGAATTTAATACTTTTATTAAACAATTTTCTCCTGAAAATATACAAAATAGTGAAGTTTATATTTTAAATGATAGAGAGATGGATCTTTTATCATCTTTTGAATCTCAGCTATATAAAGAATATGGAGATTTAAGCAGTTATAAAAAATATAATTTATCTAATATAGTAAAAATTATAAACTTTGATGAACCTTCCCATTATTATAAATTATATGTAAGAGAAAAATGGGAACAAGTAAATGATCAAGAAAAGGTTTTAGCAAGACTAGATGGTAAATTTGCTAAATGGAAAAACCGCATTAAAAAAGAGACACTAGAAAGTTGTAAACTCAAGTTAATACCTCAAGAGAGTATAGATAAAATAATGTCAGATATTGATGATGAGATTATAGTGGCTAGAAAAGACTTAGAGTATATTAAAGAAAATTTTGATGACTTAGATGTTCGTATATCTGGGTATGCACATAGAAAAGTGTATGGAGCAATATCCTATAAATTACATAAAAAGCAATATAGTACAACACTACGAAATACTGTTCCCAATGTATTGTGGTTTAGAGAATTAAGTGAAGACGATAAAGTTCGTAGTAATAATGAATTAAAGCTTTATTTAGATAAGGCTACTTTGGCGTTTGGGGATGTTTATTATTCTAAAAGCTAGTATATTCACTATATAATGGACTGAGAAAATCGAACGATATTTAAACTAGTTTTATTTATCTCTTATCCATTTCGTTCTCTTCACCAACTCCTCTAAATGAGTTAAATTCATATCACTTCCTAACCCCAATCCCATTAACTAAAGCATACAACGTAGGTAAAAAGACAAGATTCAAATAAGTCCCCCATATAAGCCCAAACCCAATAGAAATAGCGATAGGTTGCAATATAACAGCTTGACCAGTCGCATAAAATATAAGGGTTAGTAAACCTAAAAATGTTGTAATAGATGTTATTAAAATAGGACGTAGTCTATGTTTGGCTCTTGTAAAAAACTCTTCACGGCTTCTTGTTCCGTGTAAAAAATCTAACATAATTATTCCATCATTTATAACAACCCCTGAAAGACCTAAAATACCTATCATCGATGGCATCGTTAAAGGTATTCCTAAAAGTTTATGACCTAGTAATGCACCTAATACTGAAAGGGGGATAACACTCATAACCATCAACACATATTTTACTTTTGAGAAGATAAAAAGCATACTTATAAAGATTAAAAAGAGTGCTATCATAATACTACTTTTCATCTCACTTTCGAGCTGTTTATTTTTCTCTTTTTCGCCTAAAAGATTAACTGTTACACCTGTATCTTCTATCTCTTGTATGATAGGTTCTAGCTTTTCTAAAACTTCCTCTGGTGTGATGCTATGTTTATCTACATTGGCAAAAACTGTTTTTACTATGTCACCATTGAGTTTATTTATCTTCTCATAATCTCTTATTTTTACAATAGTAGCTACATCTGTAAGTTTTACATAACGACCATCTTTAAGAGAGATATTAAAGTTTAAAAGTGTGTTAATATTGTCTTTATGGAGTGCTTTTGTTTTTATCTCCATCACACCTTGATTACTAAAGGTTGTTGATTGACGAGCATCTAAAAGATATTTACTTAAACCCCTTGATAGCGTTACCTCTGTCAAACCTAAACTCTCTCCATAGGGATTTAACTTGATTTTATACTCCATCTTTCCATAATTAATATTGTCACTAAAGTTAGCTATTCCCTCAATAGTTTCCATCTTTTTTTCTATATCTTTAATAGCTTTTTCTAAGGCTACATCATCTATTCCCGTAAGATTTATCTGAATATCACTTTTAATAAGTCCTGGGCTATCCTCTGTTACACCTAGCTCTATCATTGAGTATTTTTCTTTATATTTCTCTATAATTTCAGAAACTCTTGGAGAGAGTTCAAATGTTTTTTTCTCTCGTATCTTTTCACTCTCATCAAAATCAAAACTAAAGTTTAAAATAGGATTGAGATATCTATTTATAAAATTTGTCTCTTTTCTATCATAAAGTTCCATTGTTATATAAAAAACATTGTTACTTGTTTCCATCTCACCCGATAAACTTCTTCTAAATCCCGTAGTTGAAGAGGTAGATTTTAGAGCAAACTCTTTTGAGTATCTCATTATCTCTGCTTCTATCTCTTTAGTTATCTCAAAAGTATCTTCGATAGGGGTGTTAATATCTAACTTACCCGATATATAGATGTTGTTTCCATCAAAGTTTGGAAAAAATTGAAAGTGCATACTTTTAGCTGTCATAATAGTAAATATAGGAATAAGTACAACAAATACAATTAAAAAAGTTTTTTTATACTTTATATGAAACCCTAAAAATCTTTCATAGGCGTTTTGAAGTGGTTTCCAGTTTACTATCTCTTTACTTTTACCTAAAAGTTCTGATGCGTGGAGTGGTAGAAACAGAAAACTCTCAATAAGAGAACCGATAAGTATCATAACCACAACAATAGGGATTAATATAAGAAAAAGTGCCATATCCCCTTTCATTAAAAATATCGGTAAAAATGCAGCAGTTGTGGTAAGTGTGGCAAGTGTAACAGGTAAAACCATCTCTTGGACACCTACTATGGCTGCTTGAGTATTTTCCATTCCCTCATCGATATGGCGTTGGATATTTTCCCCCACAACAATAGCATCATCAACGACAATACCTATAACTATCAATGCTCCTAAAAGAGAGATAATATTTATGGAGTAACCCATATAATATATAAACAAAAGACCTATAATAAAAGAAAATGGTATTCCTATCGTTACAACAAATGCTATACGAAGATTTATTAGAATATAAAGAGAAAAGAAAACTAAAAGAAGACCAAACATAAGGTTTGATATAACCGTATTTAATCTTTTTTCAACAGGTATAGAGCTATCTTGATAAAATGTAAACTTCACATCTTTATAACTATTTTCTATCTTTTTAATATGCTCTTGTAACTCTTTTGAAAGAACTTTAGAGTCTCCGTTTTCCCCTTTTGAGATTACTAGGGTAAGTGTTGTTTGATTATTAAAAGTGGAGAGTGTTTTTGCTTGTGGGTACTCTATATTTACCTCAGCAATATCTTTTAATGTTATATATTTTGAATTAATATCTAAGATACTATTTTCATAATCATCAACACTAAGATTTGAGTTTAATGTAGAAACAAAAGCAAACTCTCCACTCTGTTCAATATTTCCAATAGGAAAGATATAAGAAAGATTTGCAACAGCACTTATTACACTATCGTAATTTAAACCATAAGCTAAAATAGCCTTTGTATCTAAAAGAATAGAAACCTCTTTATCGGAATCTCCTCTAATAGTTATATCACTTACATTTTTAAAGCGTGCAAGTCTGTTTTTAATCTCCGAAGCAACAACTGTAAGTTCCCCTCTTGTGAGAATATTTGAAGCGACTGAAAGTTTAATAAGTGATTTACTTTTATCTAAAATAACTGCTTTAGGTTCAGTCATATCAGAGGGAAGATACTCACTTGAAGCACTAATAGAATCTTTTACCTTATTTAAAATATCAACCTTATCCGAACTTTCATTCAAAGATAAAGTAATAGTAAACGACCCTGGTAAAATAGTAGTCTCAGCTTTATCTATCCCATTAATATTAGCTATCTCAGATTCAATCTCACGAACTGCCATCTTGTCCATAGTAGAAGCACTTGCCCCCGTATAACTTCCTCTAACACTTATCTTATCTAGTTCAGTAGTTGGAAACATCTCTTTTGGGATATTTATATAGGTGTTTACACCCATATAGGCTAAGAAAAAAAGAAGTGCATAGTTTAGGCGTTTGTTTTGTATGAAGTATTCTATAAATTTGTTCATTTAGTTCCTTATATGTTTTTTCCTATAATTTTAAAAAGTGAATCATCTTCATTTGTATTAACCTCTACTTCAATTCCCCCCAACAATCCCCAATATTCATACTCGTTTTCAAAGGGATATTAAGCTCTATAATCCCCTCCATAATCTCTTTAAATCTAAGACCTAAAACCTCAGCTTCCTCTGCATCTACTTCAAAAATAAGTTCATCGTGAATCTGTAAAAGCATCTTAGCATTAAGTTTTTCCTCTAAAATAATTGTATGTATTTTATTCATAGAGAGTTTTATCAAATCACTTGCACTTCCTTGAAAAACACTGTTTACAGACTCTCTATCATAGGCTGCTCTAAACATCGGTTTTGCATTTTCATAATCAAAATAACGGCGACGTTTTAAAAGTGTTTCAATATAACCTTTCTCTTTTGAACTATCCACTATTGAGCGAAAATAAGTTTTTACAGTTGGAAATGACTCAAAATATTTCTCTATAATAGATTTTGCTTCTTTTGTTGTTATAGCTAATGTATCTGAAAGTTTTTTAGGTCCCATTCCATATAAAAGTCCAAAGTTTACAGTTTTGGCAATAGAACGTTTAGAGGGTGCTTCCTCCTCTCCAAAAAGAGCTATGGCAGTTTGTAAGTGAATATCTTTGTCATTGTTAAACGCATCTACTAAAACACTGTCTTGTGAGTAGTGAGCCAAGAGACGTAACTCTATTTGAGAGTAATCTATTCCTATCAGTTTTTTACCCTCTCCTGCTATAAATGCTTCACGGATTTTAAGACCTAACTCTGTTCTTGCAGGGATATTTTGAAGATTTGGATTTTTAGAACTTAGACGCCCTGTTGCTGTTCCCGTTTGTACAAAAGAGGTATGAACACGTCCTAATTTATCTGCACGAGAGAGTTTTAAAAGTGGTTCTATATAAGTAGAATAAAGCTTATAAACCTCACGGTACTCTAAAAGTTTAGGGATAATCTCGTGAGCATCTTTTAATCCACTTAAAACAGCTTCATTTGTAGAGTAACCTGTTTTTGTTTTTTTACCAACTGGTAGTTCTAATGTTTCAAAAAGAACAACTCCTAACTGTTTTGTAGAGTTGATATTAAACTCACTTCCAGCTAATTCATAAATATTTTTAGTTAAATTTTCTAAAGTTATTTTTACCTCAATTAAGAACTTCTCTAAAAATTCACTATCTACTTTTATACCCTCTTTTTCCATCGCTAAAAGAGTTTTAATAAAAGGAATTTCTACTTTAGTAGATAGCTCTATAAGATGTTTAGCATCTTGCTGTTCAAGTTTTTGTAGAAAAAGTTTATAGAGTTTCAATGTTATAAGTGCGTCTTCTGAAGCATATTTACAGGCATCTTCAACTTCAACCGATGCAAAAGTTTCCCCTTTTTTTACAGTATCTTTAAATGCAACCATTGTATGACCCAAATACCATTCTGAAAGTTTATCCATAGAAAGAGCTGTATCAGATTTGACTAACCACGCTAAAATCATACTATCGGAATATATAGTTAAACTATCATCCTCTAAAAATCTACTTACAAAGTGCATATCAAATTTAATATTATGACCAACTACTTTAGATTTAAATATTTTTCTCATAGCAGTTTTAATATTTTCTTCATCTATCTGCTCTGGAACACCTAAATAAAAATGCCCAAAAGGAACATAATATGCTTCCTCCTCATTAAAAGCAAAACTAAAACCTACTAACTTGTCTTTTTCATAATCCAAACCAGTTGTTTCAGTATCAAAAGCTACTAATGTATCCTCTTTTAAAAGTGATAATATTTTATTTAACTCTTTAGCATCTGTTAGAAGTGTAGCTTTAAAATCTAGTTTTGGAGATTTAAAAATAGGCTCTTCAACATATTCAACTTGTGCTTGATTATTTACCATCTTTTTAGCGTGAAGCACTCTTAATATTGAATTTAATTCATACTTTACAAGTTCATCATAAATATTTAAAAAAGGATTTTCAATATCCATCTTATACTCTTCAAAATCAAACTCACTAAATACATCATGTTTTAAAGTTACAAGTGTTTTTGACATATAAGCTGAATCTTTTGAAGTAATAAGCTTTTTCTGATTTGCACCTTTGACTAACTCTACATTTTCATAAATTTCATCTAATGTTCCATACTCTTTTAAAAGTTTTTCAGCACCAACTTTTCCGATACCTTTAATTCCTGGAACATTATCTGCACTATCTCCAAGAATAGACTGATAATCTATAAACTGTTTAGGAGTAACTCCATATTTTTCAAAACAAGATGCTTCATCCATACTTTTACGTTTTATTGCATCAATAATAACAACTTTACCATCTTCTATAAGTTGATAAAGGTCTTTATCATGAGAAACAACACGAACATTATGACCCTGCTTTTTTGCTAAATGTGTTACAGTTGCTATCATATCATCCGCTTCAAAACCTTTCATACCTAAAGTTTTATAACCCATCTTATCTATCCATTCTATCGCTACTGGAAGTTGCATTGTAAGTTCTGGTGGGGGAGCTGAACGGTTTGCTTTGTAGTTGGGGTCTATCTCATTTCTAAATGTATCGCCTTTTGTATCTATGGCAAAAACTATATAGTCACTGTTATGCTCTTTTTGTAATGTTGAAATAAAATTTATAAAACCTGTTAAAAGTCCCGTTGGAAAACCATCTTTATTTTTAAGATGTTGAGGAAGTGCATAAAAACTACGAAAAAAGAAGCCGAATGTGTCTATGATTGTTACTGTTTTTGCCATGGATAGCCTTTGATATAATATTTATTTATTATATCAAAGTTTTAAATTTTCAGTCCAATTAAAGTAATATCATCATTTATATAGCATCTGTAACTCTTTTTCAAACCATGTGATTAAAATATCTTTTTCAGGTTCTGTTAAATGAGACTTTTCATGAAATAAAAGATAACTACCTAAAGGCATCATATTATTTTTTACTGTTTTAATGGCGCGTTGTAGTCTCGCTATTTTTATCTCTGCATCTATATTTTTATAGTTAGAAAAATTTAAAGCTTTACGACCATCGGTTACATGTGATATTACTCCAAATGATAAAGGTGCTATATCTGAGTATATTGACCATTTAGTTTCATTAGAGTGACAATCATAACAACTTTTTTTCAAAATTTGCATAACTTTAGCATCTGTATTTAATGTGATAGTTTTATCTATACTAGGATTTGTTTTATCTATTGGTATAAATTGAAGAGAGATTAGAATTAAAACTGCTGTAATAATAATTTTTTTTAACATTTATAAACCTTAATAATTTTATTATAAAGATATACTATCTAATAGGTAGTTTAAATCTCATAAAATTTATCAGTTCAATATGACAAACCTATAAAAATAGGTTCATCATAAAAAATTAGATACCTTCAGCTATCATAGCATCAGCAACTTTCTTGAATCCTGCAATATTTGCACCATCAACATAGTTACCTTCAACACCATAATCTTTAGCAGTTAAAGCAACACGTTTACAAATCTGTTGCATTACTTCTTTAAGTTTATTATCAACTTTTTCAAAGCTCCATTTACTCATAGAAGCATTTTGAGCCATCTCAAATTCACTTACTGCTACACCACCAGCATTTGCTGCTTTTGCAGGTGCAAAACATATTTTATGACTTAAAAAATCATTCACAGCTTTTGAAGTCGATGGCATATTTGCACCTTCAGTTACACTCACAACACCATTAACTATAAGATTTTGAGCATCTATATCATTTAACTCATTTTGAGTTGCACAAGGAAATGCTGCATAACATGGAATATTCCAAACAGCATGAGTACCCTCTGGATAGTTCTCAACTGGAATATATATAGCTTCTGGATAAGTTTTTATATACTCTTCAAGTGAAAGACGTTTTTCAAGTTTTAACTCTTTAAGCAGTGCTAAATCAACGCCACGTGAATCATGAATAGTCCCTTTAGAATCTGTACAACTTACAGGAATAGCACCTAATTGTTGTAGTTTTTCTATTGCATGAAGAGCCACATTTCCAGCACCACTCACGGTACAAATTTTACCCTTTAAAGATTCTTTTCCTTCCATCTCTAACATAGTTTCAGTAAAATATACTGCCCCATATCCTGTTGCTTCTGGTCTCATAAGAGAACCACCAAACATAAATGGTTTTCCAGTTAAAACACCATCATATTTTGATGTAATTTTTTTGTACTCACCAAAAAGATAACCTATTTCACGACCACCAACACCAATATCTCCAGCAGGAATATCCATACGTGGACCAATATATTTATGAAGTTCAGTCATAAATGCAGAACAAAATTTCATAACTTCAAAATCACTTTTACCTTTAGGGTCAAAGTCACTTCCCCCTTTACCACCACCAATAGGTAAACCAGTAAGAGAATTTTTAAGAATCTGCTCAAAACCTAAAAATTTCAAGATTCCTTCATTTACACTAGGATGAAAACGAAGTCCACCTTTATATGGCCCAAGTGCATTATTAAACTGAACTCTAAAACCAGTATTTACTTTAATATTTTGGTTATCATCCATCCATACAACTTTAAATTTTATAACTCTATCTGGAACAACTAATCTATCTAAAATTGCATATTTTTTATATTTTTCATTAGATTCTAAAAGAGGTGCTATAGAATAGATAACCTCCTCTAATGCTTGATAAAAAACTTTATCTTGCTCACATCCTACCACTTCAAACTGTTTAATCTTTGTTTCTGCTACTGACATAATATTATTCCTTAAATTTAATTTTTTAACGCTGTCTTAATCATCATTCGACGTAAGTATGCTATTTTACTCTGTAAAGGTAAATCCTTAGGACATACATCTTCACAACCTAAGAGAGTCATACAACCAAACACTCCATCTTCATCACCCACTAACTCATAATAATCTTCATCACTACGCTTATCACGAGGGTCTAAATGGTAACGTGCTATTTTGTTAAGTCCAACTGCACCCACAAAATTGGGTTTCATTTGAATTGTACCACATCCTGCTACACAACAACCACACTCAACACAACGGTCAAGTTCATAAATTTCATCTGCAAGTGATGGTTCCATTTTTTCTTCTATTTTATCAAAATTTAGTTCATTTTCTTTCTCATGAATCCAAGTTTCTAAACGCTCATTTAACCCTCTCATCCATTTTCCGGTATAAACAGACAGATCTCCAATAAGCTCAAAAAGAGGTAATGGTGCAAGAGTAAAATGTTCATCTAGTTTAGATGTTAATGTTCTACAAGCAAGAGTTGGACGCCCATTAACAAGCATAGAACAACTCCCACAAATCCCTGCACGACATACAAAATCAAATTTAAGCGAGTTGTCATGATGTTCTCTTATCTCATTCAATGCCACAAAAAGAGTCATACCTATATCTTCTTCTATCTCAAAAGTTTCCATATGTGGAAAATCTTCTGGGTCGTGTGGGTCAAAACGCAATATGCTTATTTTTAGTGTTCTATTTTTCTTTTCGGTCATAGTATCTCCTTAGAATTTTTCTCGTCCTCTATTTTTACAATTATCTCATTTTTTACAAAAAGTAAGTTTTTATAAATATCTATTAAGTCATCTATTTTTGTACTATCAAAGTTTTGAGATATAAAATATTGATATTTATCTTTTCCCTCTAGTTTATTAACTCGTTGTTGTAATTCCAATATTAATTTATCTTTCTCTAAATCACTCATTTTTAATCTTTTCAAGTTCATTTAGTTTCATAAATATCTCTTTAGAATTTCATCTTTTTGACTCTTTAATTCTTCTTGATATTTAGCTATATCAGATGTTGAAAAATTTATTCCATTTTTATTAATATATTCTATCTCATCTACTATCTTTTGCTGAATATTAATAGGTGGAAGTGGTATTTTCACATCTTCCCTTAAAAACTTACTATTCACACTTTTACCAAAGGCTTTATTACTTTCATTTAATATATTTAAATCAATAAATTTAGAATTAAAAAGAACAAATAGATAACTATTTAAAATTTTATTTTCATTTTCAAGTTCTAGTCCAGCGATTGCTTCATTTGTATATAAATCTTTACCAGCAATTGCAGTTTTCCCTAAACTTAATTTAAAGCTTAATAAAGTAGTATCTTTCTTTATTAATTTTACATTTGATTGTTTTACACCTAACATATTTATTCTTTCTTTTGTATCTTCTATAATATTAGAGTTCATTTCAGAAATTGAAACCCATAAGTTATTAGCATTTGTATAATATTCTTTATTATTTCTACTTGGTGTTCCTCCTATCTTTATATGACAAATATCTCCTAATAATACAATATCCCACTTACTCTTAATCTCAATATCTTTTTTAATACCCAACCCAATACCACAATCAAAATCAATCTTTTTAAAATCAATTAAATCAACTAAATTATATTTAAAGATATTTTCTTTTAAACTCTCATCAATCTCTAAATCTTCATTTAAAAATGCTTTTCTTATATAGCTATTTGCTTTTAGTGGATTTATTTTATTAGTATCATCATAAAGTTTTGTATCTTCATATATCTTTATCCCCTCGCTACCTTTTCTATTACTCCACTCATAACCTAAAAAATCTTTTTCTGCTTGTTTTTCTCCAGTTTTTATAACTGTTGTAATCTGCTCACTCTCTAAACACAAACAAAAATACTTAAACTTTTCACTCTCATACTCTTTAATTTTAAGTAATAACTCTTTATCAAGCTTTTTACTTTGTTCCTCTTCTGATAAGTTTTTAAATGTTTTTTGTTTTTTTAAATTTTTAATCTCTGTTAAATTATTAAACCACTTTGTATAAGTTTTATAAAAGGCACTCTCTTTCAACTCATCACTTATAACATCTCCAAAAATACTTTTATAATCTTTATGATTAACATCTATATTTTTAGAATATTCAAATAAATAATTGTCATCACTATAACTATCATTTCGTAACTTTTCTTGATTTTGAAATTGTAATCTTACACTTTCACTAAAATATTTATTATCTTGAGATTGTCGTTTTTCTAAAAATAGTGTTACAGTATTTGTACCAGTTGCACCAAAAGTATTACTTCCAAACTCTGTAATAGCTTTAATATAAAAATCTTCAATTAATAGTTTTCTAGCTTTAGCGTAAATTCCACTATTACTTAAAATACTTGATGGTAAGACTACCGCCCCATAACCTCCAACTTTAAGAAGCTGAGAAGTTTTTTCAAGAAATAAAACCTCTATCTCACTAGAACTATTTGTAAGAGAATCAAAAAGTTTATAATTATTACTATTTGCTTCACTAAAATTTTTGAAATCTTTTACACTATATGGTGGATTTGCTACAACTATATCAAATCTCCCCTCTGGTAACTCTTCTCTATATGCTAATCCATCTCCATAGATTATATTACTCTCTCCAGCGCCATTTAAAAAACAAGCAACTTTAGCGGTACGACTTAATCTATAATCTTTTTCAATACCATAGATATGCTCTTTTACCCAAGATGTATTATTTTTATAATTAGATAATTCAAGCTCTTTTATCTCATTTGAAACCTCATCAATAGCTTCTGTTAAAAAATGAGCAGAACCACAAGCATAATCTATAATATATGGAAGTGGATAAGTTTCACCATTTTCTTTTTTTTGTTCTATTATATGCTCAATCGGTAAACTCATCATAATAAATTTTGTAATAGGAATAGGAGTAAAAAATTGTCCTTCACTCTGTTTAAAACCTTTTGAAAGTAAATTTTCAAAGAAATTTCCTAAAATTTGTTCTTTATGAGTATAACTAAATTGATAATCTTGAAAAAGTTCAACCACCTCTTTAAGAACTTCTGCATTTTTAAAAAAAAGCTCTTTGGAGTTTACATCTAAAAAAGTAAATTCATTATTAGAGTGATATTTTTGCTCTCTAAACTTTTCTAAAATAGTATTTAAAGCTGTTTTTTTACTATAAAATTTAAAAGTTTCCTCTATTTCACTTTCTTTAATATAGGTAACTTCCTCTTTTAAATAATCTTTCATACCTATATGAAAAAGATTTAAAAGTTTATCTTGCATAGTATAAATATCATCAATACCACTTTTATATTGAAAATCTAACTCTTGATTTTCTGTTTTGGTCTCATCTACTATTTTACATAAAAATAGAGATATAATTTTATTAAATGCTCTCTCTTTTTCTGAAATATTATGATGTCTTAATATTTCCATAAATTGATTATAGATTTTATTATCTTCTGGAAGTGCTTTTAAGTCTTTTCTTTTTTTAGCTTTTAATTCAATATTATAAGCTTGAATATCATCTTCAAAAATACCATTATCATTAAAAGATAATAGATATTTTATTTTCCAAGTTTCAAAAAGTTCTTTGTTGTTTTTTGCTTTTTCATACTCTTTTGATGTTTTTATAATTTTATTTTTATACTCTATTTTATTTTTATTAAATCTTGAAGTATAAAGACATAGGTATTGAGTATCTCTCTCTTGTGCATAATATGAAAAAAGTTGTCCACCATCACTTTTCATATTCTCTATCTCTTTTTCATACTCTTTTCCATAAGTTTTACACTCTACTATTAAAAGGGGTTTATTCTTTTTATCTTTTACTAAAATATCAGCTTTTCCACCACTTGCACCATGACCCAATTTCCATTTTGGTTCTAGTTCAATATCTTCTTTCTTATACCCTTTAGTAAGTAGTTTATCGACACACTCCAATACTACAAAGTTTTCATCACTTGAAAAATTAGATGTTGTTTTATCTCCAACTTTAATACCAAATTCACTATAACCAATAGACTCTTTTACAATATCTACTTCTAATATTTTATCCATATATTTTTTTGAATAAATTTTATTCTTTTCTATAAAACTTAAATTTTTCAATAATTTTTCAATATTTGCTATTTCCATCATATCCCTTTATTTTAACTTTTTGAAAAAACTGTTATACAAGCATAATGTTATTAACTGTTTTTCTCTTTCTCTATTTTTGCAATTATCTCATTTTTTACAAAAAGTAAGCTTTTATAAATATCTATTAAGTCATCTATTTTTGTACTATCAAAGTTTTGAGATATAAAATATTGATATTTATCTTTTCCTAACTTTTCTAAAATAACAAAATTCCAGATAGCACCAATTATATAAGCACCTCTCATTGATATTTCATTATTTAATTCAATAGCAGAAATTAATTCTGCTAATAGTTGTGGTCTAGGATTACTGAACTCTTCTGCTCGTTTAAACTCTTGAATAAAAAAATAGGGATTTTTAGCAAATCTAAGTCCTGTTGATATAGTAAAATCAACCTCTCCAGTTAATATAAATTTTTCTGTTTGATACAATATTTTTTCATCATAGAAATCTCTAAATTTATCACTTTTAAAATTAACACTTCTTAAAATTGGACTTAAAAATCGCATTTTCAAATCCTCTTCATCATAAAATATGATGTAATCAGCTTCATCATTAATTAAATCTTTGAGTAAATCTTCAATCTCTTTATTTATCTGTATATCATTATTGAACCAATCAAAAAAGATATTTTTATCTATTTTTTGTTCAATATCAAAAATAGAGTTTAACTCTTTATCTCTAATTTTACTAAAAGAGTAGATTGGTATACCATCACTACTTTTTCCCTCTAGTTTATCTATTTTTTTTTGTAGCTCTTTTATCTCTTTTAGAAGTTTAAGCTCTATCTCTTCACTCATTTAAACTCTACCTTTTCCCCTAATCTATCATTAATCCCACGATATTTTTTCGGTAACTTATCAAGATAAGGCATAAGAGCATCTTGAACCTCAAATCTATTAGCACCTTCAGCTTCAAGTTTTTCTTTTATCGTATCTACTATTTTTTGTCTTTTTGGAGTATCGTCATGATGCTCTGTTAAATCTTTCCCATATCCACGAAATCCTGGGGGAAGTTCCATATTTTCTATCGGTATCTCTTCATACTGCATAGTTGGCATAGTGTCATTTTCATCTTTCCAAGTTGTGATACTTCTTTTTAACCAGTTTGCATCATCACGCTTAGGAAAATCTTCACGTGAATGAGCGCCTCTACTCTCAGTTCTTAATAATGCTCCATAAGCAACAGTCAATGCCACTTTTAACATCTTTTGGGTTCTGTAAGCATTTACAAGTGCAGGGTTTGCTGCACGAGATTTTGAACGAAATATTTCTATATTTTTAGAGCGTTTGAGTAACTCTTCTAGTTCAATTACAGCATCTTGCAGGTCATCTCCATTTCTAAAGATACCTACTTTTTCCATCATAATCTCTTCCATACGACGGCGAAGAACATAAGCATCTTCTCCATCTTCTTTACTTAAAAGAGTGTCTATTTTATCTTGTTCTATCTTTAAAAATTTCTCTACATTTGCAGTATGAATACTTATATCACTCTCATCAGAATCTAAATAATCACTAATATATTCAGCCACCAACATTCCAGCAACAACCGTTTCACTTACAGAGTTTCCACCAAGACGATTAAAACCGTGCATATCCCAACACGCTGCTTCTCCAGCACTATAAAGCCCTTGAAGTGTTTGAGATTCTCCTGTATATTTCGTACGAATTCCACCCATAGAGTAGTGTTGTGTAGGACGAACGGGAATCCACTCTTCAGCAGGGTCTATTCCTAAGAAGTTCTCACAAATCTCTTTTACTTCACGAAGATTTTTCTCTATATGGTCACGTCCTAAAATCGTTATATCTAACCAAAGATGGTCTCCATAACGAGATTTTACACCTTTTCCTTTTCTTATATGTTCTGTCATTCTACGACTTACAACATCACGAGATGCTAACTCTTTTTTATCTGGTTCATAGTCTGGCATAAATCTATATCCATCTTTATCAAGTAAAAGACCACCATCTCCACGACAACCCTCAGTTGTTAAAATCCCTACTGGAACTATGGCAGTTGGATGAAACTGTATCGCTTCCATATTTCCTAAAGTTGCAACACCTGTTTCAAGTGCGATAGCTTGACCGATACCTTGACAGATGATAGCATTTGTGGAAACACTATATATACGTCCATATCCACCCGTTGCGATAGTTGTAGCTTTAGCCACATAAGCGACCAACTCTCCATTCATAAGGTTACGAGCTATTGCTCCATAACAGCGACCATTTTCGTGGATAAGTGAGATAGCTTCTAATCGTTCGTGTATCTCTATGTTATCTTGATGCGCTTTGTTATCCATAGCAAAAAGCATAGAGTGACCTGTTCCATCAGATGTATAACAAGTTCTCCACTTTTTAGTACCACCAAAATCACGAGCAGTTATAAGCCCATGAGCCTCATCTTTTTCGTTAATAGTTACTTTTTTAGCATTTATTATCGAAGTATGATCACCTTTTTGAACTCTACTCCATGGCACTCCCCAATGAGCAAGTTCACGAATAGCCTTAGGCGCACAATGAACAAACATACGAGCAACCTCTTGGTCAGCACCCCAATCACTTCCTTTTATAGTATCGCTAAAGTGAACATCTTCATTATCCCCTTCACCCATAGCACAGTTTGCAAGACTAGCTTGCATACCGCCTTGAGCTGCTGCAGAGTGTGAACGTTTTGGTGGAACAAGTGTTAAAATAACACAATCATTCCCTCTCTCTTTTACACCTGTTGCAACTCTAAGACCTGCTAGACCTCCACCTATTATTAGTACATCTGTGTAGATTATTTTCATATTAACTCTCTCTTATTTTTATTTTACTCTTAGTTTCTCTATCTCTTGAATAGTTAAACCTGTTTTTAAAGCTATCGTTTCATTATCTAAAACATCTAAAAGATTTTTTGCTATCTCTATCTTTTCAGCTTTTTTTCCTTGTTCTATTCCTTGCTCAATCCCTTTCTTAACCCCATTCATCTCAGCAGTTTTCAAAGCACTTTCAGCCTCAGACTCTTGTTTACTCCATTTATGTTGAGTAATAATTTTATAAGCTTCATTTATTTCATCCACTTCACTTAACTCTGTTGGAATATAATCCACTTTATCAGCTTTTTTTATAAAATATGTCCATTTGTCAATTATAGAAGTTAAACTATCTAATTTATTTTTAAATTTAGGCAACTCAATAAATGTAAACTCAAAATCTGCTAAATCATTTTTTAAAGTTTCTTTATTTAAAATCAGATGACGAGAGATATAATGTTTACTATCAAATATTTTAAAATCACAAATACCTATAAAATAAACCTTTTGAAGATTTTCGTAGTCCGTTCCCTTATCAATCTGTTCAACATAAGATTTAGAGGTATAATACAAACTTCTTTTTGCAAAATCGTGCAAGTTTTTCTTTTGCATCTCCACTATAAAATTTTTATCTTTTTTATTTGTAGCTTTTATATCTAAAATAGTTTCTTTTAAATCTTCTATTTTTGGAACTTGATATGGATTTAATATCTCAACATCTTTTATCTCTTCTTCATCTTTAAAGTTTAATATCGCATTTAAAAATGAGATTAATATCTCTTTATGGTTTGTATCTCCAAATATCTTTTTAAAAGCTATATCGTTTCTTGGGTTTGCAAATTTCATTTTTACATCCTTTATTTCTCTAAAACTATACTCTCTGATTTATACTTAACTCCATCACTAAAATCATGATTCATTCCAATATATGTATACTTAACAAGTGATGCAATACCTATTAAAATATAGGCTAAAATCATTCCTTTCATTAAAAGTTTAAAACGCATACGAGATACCTTAGAGTTCTTTCCATCAAAAAATCCCCACTTCATAGCAAGTCTATATAAACCTATAAAAGCATGAGAAACAACGGAGATAAGTAGCATAAGATAAAGAGGTCCCATAAACTCATCTACTATTCTACTTGAACTTGAATAGGGTCCTATATTTGCAGGTTGTGTCATCATTATATAAAGATGCACTGAACCTATGAAAAACATAAAAAAACCAGTGATTATCTGAATAGCCCATAAAGAGGTATCTTCATGTTTCATCTGCACTGTATGATTTTGCATAATTTTATACTGTTTATAACTTGATGGAAATTTTCGTATCGCTACACTTGCGTGAACTATAAAAATAATAAAAATTGCCCCTGCTAAAAATGAGATAATACCAGGATATGTTTCTCCAAAAAAGAAATAGCCCTCAAACATTAAAGTTACCATATACATCATCTCATTTGAAACTAATATAGAAGATTCAAATATTATATGTCCCATTATGAATAGAGCTAAAATTAGCCCTGTTGAACTTTGAATAAAATCGAGCCTTGCAGGTGTTTTATCTATCTTTTTTTTCATATTTTTCTCTCCAAAATCTGTTTTTCGAATAATTATTATACAGTTTAGTACCTAAGCTTTCATTATTTTTTTGTATAATAAAATTCAATATTAGAATTAGGAAAAAGATTATGCACTATTTTATTAAAAAACGATACTTTTTGGCTATTTTTATAGTATTAATATTTTTCATATACTCTTTAATTCATCTCCATGAAGCCAATACAGAAAAAGATTACTTAAACCATCAAACAGAACTTATTAATGCTGAATATAAAGTTATTTACAATAAATATAAAGATATAGCAAATATTATTTTTACCTCTATCATAAATAAACCCTTTATTATTGAAAAATTTGCAAAAAGAGAACGTAAAAATTTAGAAATAGAGCTTCAACCACAATATAAAGAGCTTAAAGCATTTTACCTTAGACAACTGCATTTCCATCTGCCAAATAACGATAGTTTTTTAAGAATGCATAGACCAAGTAAATTTGGAGATAATCTTTCAAATGCTAGACCAACAGTAAAATATGTTAATGAACATCTACAAGCGATAGATGGTTTTGAAGAGGGTCGAATTTTTAATGGCTTTCGATTTGTTTATCCTCTTTTTGATAAGAAGAAACATATAGGAAGCGTTGAAGTTTCATTTAGTGCTTTAGCCTTTATAAGAGATATTGTTATAAACTATAAAATAGATAGTAACTTTCATATTGAAAAGAAAATAGTAAATGAAAAAGTATTTAAGGATGAAAAATCAAACTATATTCAAAGTCCATTTCCCGAATTTCTTTGTCAAAAATCTATTCTTAAATTTATTGACCTCAATCTATCTGATATAAAACAAAGTTCAATAAAATTAGAAAATTTTTATACAAAAATAAAAGATGGCAAACCATTTTCTAGTGATAAAATTACTCCTCATTTTATCACTACAATTATTCCTATTAAAAATCCGATTACAGATGAAGTTAATGCAATTTTTACTTTTAAAAGTGACAATAAACTTTATGAAAATAATAAGTATTACTATTTAACAATCTTTTTTATCTCCTCCTTAATTATTGCTCTTATATTAATAATGATATATAAGGAGCTTAAATATAAAGTTACTCTTGAAAAAGATATAGCTCATAAAACAAAAGAGTTAGAGGAACTTGCATCAACTGACCCTATGACTCATCTTTTAAATAGAAGAGCTTTTTTCAATATAGCTGATCCTCTATTTACATTAGCACAAAGAGATGAAAAATCGATATGTGTTATTATGCTAGATATAGATAAATTTAAAAATGTAAATGATATGTATGGTCATGGAGTTGGAGATGATGTTATTATTTTTCTAGCTGATAAAATGAAAGAATTAACAAGAAAAAGTGATATTATTAGTCGATGGGGTGGTGAAGAGTTTGTTATTTTACTTCCAGAAACAGATATGGATGGTGCAAAATCTATCTCTCAAAAAATAAGAAAAAATATAGAAAAAAACATCTTGATACTAGAAGATAAAAGTGAACTAAAATTTACGATAAGCTTAGGTATATCTAAAGTTGATTATACCCAAGATATATCTATCGAACAGTCCATAGATAGAGCAGATAAAGCACTCTATGAAGCTAAAGAGAGTGGAAGAAATAAAGTATGTGTAGATGTACTTTAAACTCTAACTCCTTTATTCCCAATCATCATACTTAGAGTTTATATGCTTATCTTTTTTATAACGTTTAGCATTTTTACTCTTATCTAACTGGTTTGAAGCATATAAAATTTCATCTTTTATATCTTCGACCTCTTTTTCTGAACCTTTATAATTACTTATTTTTTTAACAAGTTTTTGAAGTTCTTGAAGCTCCCCTTTATAAAGAGCCATCTCCTCTATTCGATTTAAAAGCTTTAAACTGTTAT
The DNA here is from genome assembly GCA_027065385.1 of Campylobacteraceae bacterium. Classification (GTDB taxonomy): domain Bacteria; phylum Campylobacterota; class Campylobacteria; order Campylobacterales; family Sulfurovaceae; genus UBA1140. Next base: position 32,353 of record JAMOOP010000080.1, read on the forward strand.
CTAGTTTTTTAGTAAAACCTTTCATAGTTAGCTTTGGTGTATTCATCAAGTATGAGATAATACTTTTATGAAACCTCTCTAATGCTCGTATATAACGTAACCGTGTTGCATTGTCTATCGCTTTTTGTGATGCTGCCATTTACTCTACTTTCAATAATATTGATATAATTATACAATTTTAATTTGGAGATTAATTTGAAAAAAATTATTTTTACACTTTTAGTGCTATTATCATCCCTTTATGCTTCAGTTACTAACCAATATCCATCACAAAAGATATTAGATTCTAATATCCCTATTGTAGATATAAGAACTCCTCCTGAATGGATGGAAACAGGTCTTATAAAAAATGCTATTCCTATTATGTTTTTTAATGAAAGAGGTGGTTATGACATTCAAGGATTTTTAGCTGAACTTAACAAAAAAGTAGATACAAAAAAGCCTTTTGCTATTATTTGTAGAACAGGAAGTAGAACACGTATGCTCGCTAGTTTTTTATCTAAAGATATGGGTTACAATGTTGTAAACCTTTCTGGTGGAATGATGTATGCAAAAAGTAAAAATTTAAAAATTAATTCTTATAAATAATGCCACCATTTTTAAAATTTCTTTTTTATTTAACTCTTAGAGTAGTTATAACTTTTAGCTTTCTAGGATTTATTATTTTTCTTCTTTGGGGTATTTTATACCTCAGTTTTTACTAAAACTACATCAAGAAAAAACTTGATATAGTTTTGTTTTACTGCTTACATTTTATAGCAGAATAAGCAATAGCTTTTCCTTTTAGACTAATCTTTTACAATAATCCGATTTTGAATCTCTTTATATTCATCGTTTTGATTATTGATAGTAGCATCAACTATTGTGGGTGTTATAAAAAATATTAGTTCACTCTCTCCATCTAAAAATGCTTTACTTTGAAATAGTTTACCGATAATTGGAATATCTCCTAAAAGGGGTATCTGCTCAAAATCTTTTGAATTACTATTATTTATTAGTCCACCTAAAACTATTGTAGATTTATCAGCTACTACTATATTAGTTTTTATAGATTTATCTGTTTTTGCAGGTATGTTTCCAACACCATTTGCTGGGTCTAAAGATGATGAACTTGTATCTATCTCTAATGTTATATATCTATTATTTACTATCTCTTTAATCATTATCGCTAACTTTAATCCATAATCTATTTGTGTAATGCCAGTTATAGGTTGTCCATCTGCTGATGTTGATGCTGTTTCTATAAGTAGTGTACCACCTGCTAAAAATTCTGCTACTTTATTTTCTAAGGTGATTAATGTTGTTTCATCTAAAATTTTGGCTACATTATTTGTTTTTAAATAATTTAAAGTCAATGCTGTATTAAATTTATCCCCTATATTGTTAGCAACAGTAGTAATTCCACCAGATAATGTAACTGCATTTAACATATTACTTGATATACTAGATGATGTTTTATCGTTATTAAATGATAAGTTCCAATTATTTTTAATTAGCTCTCCATCTTTATTATTTATCTCAGCAACATATAATTTTAAGCGTACCATCTTATCTGGTTCTATAACCTTTAGTAAGTTTATAACTTTTGCTGTTGGTAGAGTCTCTTTTAATAATAATAATACTTTATCTTTAAGATAATTATTTTTGATATGACCTTTTAAAATAATCGTATTTTTGACTTGAAGCACCTCTATATCTTTTGCAATATATTGGATAATTAACTTAATATCTCTCACATCTTTTGTAATATTAAATTGAATCTGTTTTATTGAATTATCAGAAAAAGAGATTAATAAGTTAATAGTTCCAAGTTTCTTTGCAAATACTCTTATTTTTGAAAATGGCATCTTTTTTGTTGAAAGATATTCTATACCAAGTTTTTTACTATCACTCAGCCGAATATTAGTTATACGTTTGTCAAATTGGATAGTTTTATAGGTATTGTGTTCTAATACTATTTTTTCTTCTTCTTTACTCTCTTGAGTATTAGCAGACAATAGTATTGTCGCTGTTAATAGTATATATAATATTTTATACATTTTTTTCCTTTACTGTACTCTTAAAATTAAACTACATTCTATATGGGAGTCACTAACTTCATTAAAAGATGCTGTTTTTGATTTTATAAGCTCTCCATTGGATAAAAACATATTATTAAATGTTGTAGTTATTTCAAAGACTATCTGATAATCAATATCTTCACTATCTTCTTCACAATGTAAGTCATCAATAGTGATGGTTTCAAAATAACTGTTTTTTATATTATTTAAACCAATCACAATAGTTTCATCATCTCTTCCCAATGCTTTCATTCGTACACCATAGTTTGCAAGAGTATCACATCTATCTTTAGTTTTAAGAACTAAATAATAATCTATTACCATTAAAAACATAGTGACAAACGATATGAAAAGTACCAGCCATAATAGTATTTGGTCAATAATTGCATTTCTCATATTTATTTTACTAATTTCTTTAAAGCAACTTCTTTACTAATCACTTTTACCTCATTTTTACTTATATAATAACCATCACAAGTGATAAACCAGTTTGGATTGGCCATACTTTTATAAGGTATTATATAGTTTTTAAATACAGTTCTTTTAATTCTATACTTATAAGATGCACCACTTCGTAAATGTACATTATTTACCATAGCTATTAAATAGTTATCACTATCTTTACAATCTAAATCTATTTTAATAGTTTTATTTTTCATTACAGTAGCTTGTTTATCATCACCATAATAGATAGTTGCTTTTACATTTTTAAAAGTCTCTTTTGGTGTATACAATCTTGGTTTATAAACTCTATTACTTTTTTGAGTATTGATTTTAGAAACTACAGTTTCTTCCACTTCCTCTTCAACAATTTTAACTTCCTCTTTTATGAGATGTGTTTTAACTATCCATAATTGATTACCTCTATTATAATCATCTATTAAAGAGAGTAAGACTTTTCCCTTTATATCTATTAACATATCATCAGCTTTTTTATTTATAACTTGTTTAACCTTTTTTTTCTTCACAGTTTTTATAATTGTTTTTTTATTGATTGATTTAGCACTCTCTTTACCATCTGATAAAAAACCAAGAACTTTAATTTGACTTGCTACATATTGAACTGCATTTGGAGATTTTGTAAACTTTGTTTCTACTGCTGGATAGACCGAGATTATATCAATAATATCACCCTTCTTAATAGAATAGTTAGGATTTTTAAACATCTTAAATGAAATATTATAACTATTATATTTGAACTTTTCGACTACTGAAGTGTTATCCTCATCAAATTTACCTCTAATCTTTTCTTTACGAAACATATCATTTTTATAAAAATTTTCTTTAACATATTTTCCAATAATCTCTTTAGCTATTAATGGAGTTGTTAATATGAATTTTTTAGCAATAGTTACTTTTTTAAGATGTGATTTTTGTATTTTTGTATTTTTTTTAATATTTTTTGATGCAACATAAACAACTTTTAACTGATTGTTTTTAACTAAACTATTTTGATTCAAATAATAAAAATAATAAGCTGCACCAAGTGCAGATAATAATAAGGAAACCAAAACTAATATAATAACAATCTGTTTATTGAACTTCATTTATAACCTTTTTTTTCTTTAGAATCCAGTGGCAATTGTTCCTGCTCTCATAGGGAAAACTACAAATGCACCAACAGCTGGTAAAATAAATAAAAATATTACTATCATTAAATACATATTAAGTGTACTAACTTTACCCTTAATTTGATAAAACTTGTCTTGTCTCATCTCCTCAGATTGTGTCATAAAAATATTTTTAACACCTATTCCTGTTTCTTCACTTAAAATTAAAAAATCTACTATTTTTCCCATAGCTTCACTATCAACTCTATTTTTAAGGTTTTGATATGCTTGTTTTGTACTATAATTTGTCATCTCATATTCAAGAATAGCTATCTCTTTGAGTAGTTCATCATCTATGATATTTTTTGCTTTGATAGATACAGTAAAAAAAGCATTTTTTAAACTTCCACCCGCTTCTAAAATAACATTTACTAAATCTAAAAAAGTACCTAAGTCTTTATCTATTTTTTCTACACGTTCAGCTTTTGCAATCTCTATATATATCTGTCCACCAAAGATTAAGAGTATAATACCAACGACTACACCCATTACACCAATGGTCATAGAAAATAAAAGAGGAAATGCAACCATTACAATAATTCCGATAAGAGCAAATACTAATCTCGCTTCTGTATATTCTTTGAGTGTAATACCTGCTTGTATTAATTTAAATGTTAAACTTGTTGAATCATCTGCTTTTTTTATTTTTTGATGGTTTATAATACTTACAATATCTAATTTAGACAATAAAATAATATTTCTTTTTCGTTTTTGGTGTTTTATTAAAACTAAAATACCAATTATAGATAATATTACAATAGCTGGTCCAAATAAAATAAGATATATCATCAGTTAAGCCTTTATTTTTGTCATCATATTATTGATAAATAATCCAAAAGAGACCCAAATAACAATAAAAAACATCTGTAATTTACCCTCACTTGAACCAAAAAAGTGTTCATCTAAAGCACCTTTAAAAACATTATCCATCATCATATACATACCAACAGTTAAGCCTATAATCATATAGGTCCCTATTTTAATCTCTTTTGTTGAAGATACTATCTCCTGTTTAATAGTTCCTTGATCATGTAATGTTTTTCGTAATGTTTCTAAAGTATTTGAAAATTTTCCACCAGATTGACGTCCTATTGATATTACAAGATAAAATATTCTTAACTCTTTAGATTCTACTAGTTTAAATATTTTTTCAAAAACTTTATCTTCCCCTATTATATCTTTCTCTTTAATATATAAGCCAAAAACATCTCTTGTAAATTTAGATTTACTTGTTAAAATAGATTTTTTAAACGCCTGTTCAAAACCAACACCACTTTTCATCATACTTGTAACTTTATCTATAATAGATTTTAGTCCAAAATTAAATTCCTCTTGTCTATTCGCAATTATTTTACTTAATACAAGGTATGGAAACAATGCAAATATAAATATTGATATTATAGACGCGATTAATGAATTCATAACTATAAAGAGAAATAGACCCACTAAAATACCAAAAGCGATAGATATTACTATGAAAATATATTCTGCATAGATACTAGTAAATCCACCATAATTTAATTTTTGTTGTAAAAAACTTATCTCGTTTTTATCTTTTTTATCTTTCTTTGTTTTTTTCTTTTTTATCTCTATAATCTTATCAGCATCATCAGATAACACCTCTATCATTTTACGTCTTCTGATTGTATCTTCATAAAACTGAAAAAGTGTGTATGATAATAGGACAACAATAAATGGTATTATTATTATAAAAAGTAGGATTTTATCTTCATAGTTTATATCCATTTTTTACCTTGTTTATTTTTGGAATATCGAATAAGTTTGAGGTTTCGAACATCCCCATCAAAAATGATAGAGACGAACAAAATAGTATATAAAATTTCAACACCATTCCCATAAAAATATGGAAATGAGATCAAAAAGTGCAAACTTTCTAAGAGTTTACATATCTCAGGATATTGACAATTAAATTAATAACTGATACAATAGTCCCAAGAAGTTTGATGAGTTTCTTAAACTTTGTCATCATTAACCTCCGAAAGTTGGTTTTGTGGTTCGGACGAGTGCTGATACACCCTCCCACTGCAAACTTCTTATTTATTTACTTACTAAATAAATCTTTCATATTTTGTATATGGTTTTCTTGTTGAAAAAGATAAACAACTATTGCAAACGAACTTACTACCATTAACAATTCCCAAGTTTTTTCAAATTCTAGCATTTTTTCTCCTTTATATTTTTATACTTCTATTTTAGCATTTTTTCATAAACTTTAACTCTCTTTCTGAATATCTTGAAAGTGTGGCCATTTATGAAAGAGTTGAGAGTCTTTATGTATAAACTCTTCTAAATGCTCATCTTTCCAACCACACATTTTAGATGGTAAATCTTTTCTTAATTCATCTACTAACATCTGTCTTGTAAATTCAAAATCTGGATTGAAAATTCTATTGTCTATATCAACACCAAACATATTCATCTGTTCTATTGTTCTACTAGGACTTGCTAAAACTTCAAAGGAACCTTTTGTTTTTTTCATATCAGTTGTATCTCTTTCAAATTTAAAAATATGATTTAAAGAGATAACACCATTATCTTCCATTCTTTTTTCAACTTCAGATATTGTTATTAACTTTCTACTACCATCAGGAAATCTTACAAGCTGAACAATGACATCAATAGCCGATACAATTTGTGAACGAATAAATCCTATACTTGCAGTAGGTCGAGCTTCAAGGTACATATTTTCAACACGTACAAGAGCTTCTTTAGTATTATCGGCATGAACTGTTGTCATTGAACCAGGATGCCCTGTATTCATAGCGTTTAACATAACAACTATTTCAGGACCTCTACACTCCCCTACAATAATTCTTCTTGGACTTGAACGTAGTGCTGAACGCAACAGATGGTCAAGTGAAACAGCTCCTTTTCCCTCTTCATTAGCCATTCTTGCTTCATAAGAACGTACTAAGTGACATGGCATCTGTGGTTGCATCTCTTTTGTATCTTCTATAACCATTAACTGTTCACTATCTTCTATAAATCTTGTAATGGCATTTAAAAAAGTTGTTTTACCACTTGATGTACCACCTGAAACGATAATATTACATTTTCCTTTTGAGAGTTTTATTAAGTAATAAGCCATCTTATAATCCATCTGTCCAGACTCTATAAGCATCTCGAGTAATAGAGGTAAATCATTAAATTTTCTTATAGTTATACAACTTCCATTATTAGCAGCTATTGGTGGTATTTGAACTTCGACTCTTGAACCATCATTGAGTTTACTTGATATAATTGGATGCGCTTCATCAATTTTTCTATTGTTCTGGGCTAACATTTTATCTATTACTTTTCTAAGTTCCTCTTCACTTCTAAACTTCATTGGAGTCTCTAATGTTTTACCATTAAAAATAATATCTACATAATCTTTTGTATTGACAATAACATCATTGAGACCATCTCTTGCTATTTCAAAAAGAGTAGTGATAACTCCTAAACCTATAATATTATTAGTAATATATTGTTTAATATCTTCTAATACAGCCTTACTTAGTTGTGCAGTTTCTGGATAGGCTAATATAAACTCAGGTAATACATCATCAAGACTTTCTTTTGTTATTTTTTTGTCTGATTTTAAATTAAGGAGAAAACTATCATTAATTTTAATCGCAATATCCATTAAGTTATCATCTAAATAAAGTTCTGGAAATTTTAATAGACTATTATGTGTCTTTTTTTGTACTTTTTTAATTTTGGTTTGATTTATCTCTATAGAAGCTTTTTTTTCCTCTTTTATCTGTTCCGTATCTTCTAAAAGTTCTATTTTTTGCTCTTCATCATCTATAATATCTCTTAATCTTCTCATAATCTACCTTTATTTAAAAAAATTGAACCAAGAAGATTTGTTGTTATTTAACTGAATATCTTCTTTGAAAAAATTTCTATCTAGTAATATTTCTTCTAGTTTTTTTACAAAAATAGATTTTGGATATGTCTCTGTCGCTAGTTCACAATAGTTCCAACAATGACCTAAAGTTGCATAATCATTAGGAATTTTAAAATCAAAATTCAAATTATCTTCATTTGTAGTATTCAAGATAGAGGAAACATCTGCAACAGAGATAGCATTTGCTGAGTCATACCTATTAACTAAAAATGTTAATTTTTCTTTTAAACCAGCTCGTCTCATTAAGGAGAAAAAAGTTTTTAATTTTGATATATGAGGTAGGGACATCTCTGTTAAAATCCATAATTCATTTGATATATCATATATCGTACTATTGAGGGCTGATGCAGTAGCTTCACCAGTATCTATTATAATAAAATTAAATTTTTCACTTATTCTTGATATATATTCTAAAAATTTTTCGATAAATACATCTTGTTCTAAAAAATCACTATCTATATGTTTTTGAATTCCATTAATTGAGTAAAAGTTTTCTCTAATACGTACTAGACCATGTTCAAGATTGAGTTCTATATCGTATTGGTCACTATTTACTAAGTCAATAATTGTTTTACTTGGTAACGGATTTTGTTCTAAAAAAAGATTGCTAATCGCCTTTGTTGATGATAAATCAATATATAAAATATTTTTATCAGAATTCTTTTTTGCTAGAATATTTGCCATATTCATAGATATAGTTGTCGTACCAACACCACCTGAAATTCCTGCAACAGCTATAATTTTATTTTTATTGATATATTTATTCTGAACTTGATGCATCAACTCTTCAATAATATTTTTTAACTGTTCAGGTAAAAATTCATCTTTTGATAGATAGTTATATACATTGAGATGTCCACAAAATAGGGATAGGTTGTAATCACTAGGTCCTATTACTATTAAAAATTCATTTAAACCTTCTAAAATATTTTTATCTATATCTAAAATAGATTCATCGTTCACTGTATATATTATAATACTTTTTTTTGTTTTCTCTTTTAACTGATTTATAATAGATGATATTGTCTCTTTAATATAGATATTAGCATTTAATAAAATATTTAAACTTTTAGAAATTTTATCTGCAAAACCATTACTAAATTTATCACTAATAATAAATATATCTAATTTTGATTCTTGAGATAAGAGTTCAGACTGTAACTTAAATCGTTTATTCAAAAGTTCAACTGTTTTTTTAAAAAGATCTTTGATAACCTCTGATGTTCCCGGAAAATTATCAAAAGCTATCATTCCATAGATAGTGTCATCTTCCTCTAATACAACTGTAATATCATTTTTATATACATCATTACTCTCTATCTCTTTAATAAAATTTTCATCTTTATTAACACTAAAATTATAAATAAAGTTATTGAGTTCATAGTTATATTCAAAAAATGATAATTCAGTTACATCAGAAAATAGTATATAGAACTTTAATACTTCAATTAAATTCTCATTTCTTATATCTAACTCTTTTTTTTCAGCTATTTTTATCTGATATGTATCAAGTGTCATTTTGTATCCTAATACTCTAATATAACTTTATCATTATTCAGAACTTCAAAATTTATTCTAAAAAGTTCATTCTTATTACACGAAGAAACTGTTGTTGCCCACATCATATCTGTAAAAATATCACCTGTTAAATCATTCATCATATCTATAAATACACACATTAAAGACATAGGGAAAGGCATACACATTCCCATAAAAGCACAACAACTAGCACAAAATACAGCATTCATTTTAATAGGTAAAAGTTTTTTTACTATAGGTGCATCAGCAGTACTACCACAATCTAAAACTGCGATACTCATCTCTTTACCTGGAAATCCACTTATTCCAAATGATTGAGAGAGTTGTTTTACATCATTTGCTATATCTTTTGCTAACACGGTTGAAATAGAGACAATATCATTATTCATATCAAAATAACTATCTTTATCTTTCATAACATCATCAACTAAATTTTTAAAATGCGCAAAGGATGATTGACCACCACTAGGGTCATATAAAGCGAAAAACCCTATATTATCACTATCATCATATAAATCATAAGCTTTTAATAGAAAATTATATTCAGTTCCAGACTCTAACTCTTGAGTACATCCATTAACAGCTATCGGTACAAAATTATTTACTATCTCTAAATCTTTAGCTATGATATTTGCTTTTGCCGAAATATTTGTAAAATTAATACTATCAAAATTCAATAATCTAAACCAAAAGAACTCTTCATTATATTGGGCAATAGTTGCAATTACATTTTGTGGTTCACTCTCAAAATCCCATACAAATTCAATACTATCTTTAACTTCATTTCCTAAAGGTATCTGC
>JAMOOP010000081.1 GCA_027065385.1 Campylobacteraceae bacterium
TTATCTCTATATTTGATACTTTGTAGTATAATTTCTATGATTATTATGTGCATTTTGATAAAACATAATAATCATCTTTTTGCTTATATCTTCCCTAATTTTTCATTTTTTTGTCTAAAGTGTAGTCTATAACCTAAATCTCTTAATTGATATAGCTGTTTTAATTGTAGGGCGTTGTATAGGTTTTTCAATTCTACTCCACAGTAACAGATTTAGCTAAATTTCTAGGCATATCAACATCATTTCCAAGTCTTATAGAAATCTCTAATGCCAAAAGTTGAGTAATAACCATCATTTCAAAAAACTCTAACATAGGGTGGCTTTTATAGTGAGTCTGTATAAAATCATCTGATAGTTCAAATGGCTCTGGAGATATTGCTAAAATTGTGGCATCTCTTGCACTAAGCTCTTCTACATTTGATTTTATCTTCTCATAATGAAGACTCTTTGGCATTAGTGCAATAGTAAAAAGTTCACTATCTGCTAGTGCTATTGGTCCATGCTTCATCTCTCCTGCAGGGTAACCTTCAGCATGAAGATAACTTATCTCTTTTAATTTTAAAGCACCTTCTAATGCTAATGGGAAAAAGAGGTCTCTACCAATAAAGAAAAAGCCGTGACCATGTAGGTATCTTTTTGATAATCTATGGATTTTATCATGAAGTTTATCTGTAACTATTAAAGCTTTTGGAGTTTTTCTTATAGCTTTTAACTCACTATCTAACTCCTCTTTGGATATAGTTTTTTTAATCTGTGCAATATATAGTGTTAAAAGCCAAAGAACCATAGTTTGAGTAGCAAATGCTTTTGTACTAGCTACACCTTTTTCAATTCCTGCTCTTGTTAAAATTGCTCTATCACTCTCTCTTACAATAGATGAGTTATCAACATTACATACACTTAAACTTCTAAGTCCAGCTCTTTTTGCCATTTTAAGAGCCTCTAATGTATCTGCTGTCTCTCCACTTTGAGATATTGTAATAAATAATGTATTTTTTTGTAAAAGTGGCTCTTTATATCTAAACTCTGATGCAATCTCAACTTGACATGGAATTTTAGCAACTCTCTCTAATAGATAAGAACCTGCAAGTGCAGAGTGATAACTTGTTCCACAAGCACAAATTTTAATATTGCTAATACCATTAAAAAAATCACTATTAAGCTCTTCAAAATCTATCTCTTTATCTAAAACTCGTCCTATCATAGTATCATTTATAACTTGAGACTGCTCATAAATCTCTTTTTCCATAAAAAATCTAAATCCATCTTTTTGAGCCATTGCTTTATTGGTAGTAAGTGCTTTTTTTACAAAACCCTTTTCTCCATTTTTATTAAAAAGAGTAACTTCCCCATTTTTTGCATAACCATACTCTCCATCTTCAAGATAATAAACTTCTGTAGCTTTTCCAATAATAGGTGTATCAGAAGATGCAAAATATATTTCATCTTTATTAAAACCAATAAGCATAGGTGAACCATTTTTAGCAAAAAATATAACATCAGGTTCAGCTTCTGTAATAAGAAGTAAGGCGTAAGCACCTTGAAGTCTATTTATTGTATTTGTAAAAGATATAAAAGGCTCTTTACTTTTATTATAATACTTTTCAAAAAGATGAACTATTGTCTCTGTATCTGTTTGACTTAAAAAGTTTATACCATCACTCTCTAACTCCTCTTTTAACTCTTGATAGTTTTCAATAATTCCATTATGAACTACAAAACTAAATTCACCTAAATGTGGGTGGGCATTAAGCTCTGTTGGTTTTCCATGTGTTGCCCATCTTGTATGACCTATTGATACTCCAAATCCACTACTACTATAATTTTTAGTTTTTTCTCTTAAATTTTCTAATTTTCCTACAGCTTTAAAGTGTTTAAGTTGACTATTTTCAATAATTGCAATTCCTGCTGAGTCATATCCTCTATACTCTAACTCTTGTAATCCATCTAATAAAATCTCTTTTTTCTCTTTTACACCAATATAGCCTACAATTCCACACATATATAAATACTCCATTAATTATTTTTTAGATTTAGTATTATTACAAAAGTTTATACTTTTTTTGATTAATATGAAATCTTTAATGGTAACATTTAAGTAACAAAGCCAATATATACTTTAAAAAAATATAGGTTTAAATGGTAATGTGGCAAATAGCCATAGTAGTGTTAATACTACGGCAAAGCCTTTTCTAGTCTCACTAGTCGAACTAGTGGTTTACCTATCAGCTTAATTAATTTTGGATAAGTACTTAGTAGAGATGATTATTTAATTGCTACTGCTATGAGTTATTTGAAAGAGGTTAGTTAAACCTCTATCTTCTATAGTAGCTCTTTCTAACAGCTTGTGCTAAGAGATGCACTGACATAATGTAGTAATCTCTTGGATTATATCTTCCTATTGCATAAAAGTTTTTAGTTCCCCACCACAACTCATCTCTATCATATTTACTAAGTTTTATAAGAGATACAGGTCCTCTATAACCATAAAAATTACTTGTAGGTCTCATTCCTAAAGAAATAAGATGACTTTGTGAATATTCTGTTTTATATCCTGTTGGTAATCCATAAAATCTTTTTTTCCCATACTGAACTCTCATAGCAACTGGAATATGTGGGTTCCATTTACCCTTTTTAACAAAAAAGTTTGCTGTACTTCCAATAGCATCAGCTGTTGTAAATAGGTCTTTTACTCCATTTTCATCAAAATCAACAGCATAATCTCGAAAAGAGTCAGGCATAAATTGAACAATACCAAATGCTCCTCCATAAGAACCATATATCTCTAATGGGTTTAACTTCTGCTCTTTTGTTAAAAGTAAATACTCCTCTAGCTGTTTAGTAAAGAATTTTGACCGTTTTTTATACTCTAATGATAAAGAGGTTAAAGCATCTATTAATCTATGTTTTCCTTTATCTCTACCATAATTTGTTTCAACTCCAATAATTCCAACAATATATTCAGGTGCTACATGATAGACATAAGAGGCTTTTTCTAACCAATATCTATTTTCTCTCCAAAATCTAACTCCATTAGATACTCTATCAGCAGTTACAAATCTAGGATATTTATCCCATGAACCTACACTATTTACCTTACGCTTTTTATTAGGTTTTCCATAAACATTATATTTTTTAAGTGAAAGAGTATCTCTATTTACAGTTGAAAATATCCCATATAGATAATCTCTTCTAAATTGATATTTAGCTACCATCTCTTCTATAAATTGTTTAAGTTTATAATTATTTGCATAAGCCCCTTGAAGATATGGACTACTTATACTACTCATTGAAAATATTGGTCTTTCTACTATTGTAGGAGAAATACTCTCTTCTATTATTATAGGTGTTGGTGTTGGAGCTTCCCGTCGTATAACAGTAACTTGGCATGTAGGTCGAGGTTGATGTACTATAGGTTTAGCTTTTTCTTCCTTTTTTATACACCCACCCATAAAAATAAATATAGATAAATAAAAGAATATCTTTATATAACTCATAATAAATCCTTTGCTATTTTAAAGATATTTTACCATAAAAATAAAAAAATAACTACCGAGTAAAAATATGTTAAAATTCTAAAAAAATATTGGAAAAAAAATGATAATCTTAAATCCAAATTATATATATATTAATAACTCTTTTAAAGAGAATATAGCAGTAGCTTTTAATAAAAGAATAGAGGCAATAGATAGTTTAGAGAGACTAAAAGAGAAGTATCCTAATGCTAAAGTTATAGATGGAGAAGAGAACTCTGTACTATATGCAGGGTTTATAAATACACATCTCCATTTAGAGTTTTCGGCAAATAAAACAACACTCCAATATGGTAAATTTATGCCTTGGTTAGATAGTGTAATAGCAAATCGTGACGAGTTAGTTAATATATGTGATAATGCTCTAATGGAAAAAACTTGTAAGGATATGTTGCGTTCTGGAATTACCACATTTGGGGCAATTTCAAGTTTTGGAACAGAGCTTGAAGTGTGTGAAAAAACTCCTCAAAAGGTTATATTTTTTAATGAGTTAATTGGTTCAAATATGGCTTTCGTTGATGCCTTATATAGTGACTTTTTAATAAGACTTAGAGCCTCACAAGATGCCTCTAGCAATGGGATTATCCCTGCTATTGCTATTCACTCACCTTACTCTGTTCACCCTATAGTTTTAAAACGAGCGTTAGATATAGCAAAAGATGAGAACTTAAAAGTTTCGGCTCACTTTTTAGAGTCACAAGCTGAAAGAGAGTGGTTAGAAGATGAGAGTGGAGAGTTTTTAGATTTTTTTAAAAAATATTTTAATGCCTCAAAACCTGTAACCACTATAGATGAATTTTTAAAAAGTTTTGATAACACTCCTACACACTTTACACATGTAGTTCAAGCAAACAATAAAGAGTTAGAATATATAGCAAAAAAAAATCACTCCATAGCACATTGTCCTCGCTCTAATCGTCTGCTAGGTTGTGGAAGACTTCCTATAGAAAAATTAATTGCGTTAGATATTCCATTTACCATAGCTACAGATGGACTTAGTTCAAACAGCTCTTTAAATATATTTGATGAGCTTCGTTCAGCTTTAATGATGCACCATGCAGAAGATTTAGGAGAACTATCTAAACTTTTAATTAACTCAATAACCTCTATACCTGCTAAGATTTTTAATTTAAATTCTGGAGAGATAAAAGAGGGAAAAGATGCAGATTTTGCTTTAATTAAACTACCAAGCAAACCTACAACTCTTAAAGATATTGCACTTCAAACCATTTTACACACTAAAGAGGTTGAGAGAGTATATATTAATGGGGAAGAGTGCTAAGTTAGTACTTTTATCCCCTCTATCATCTGAAAATATCCAATCATTGCTTCAAAGCACATTCTCCAAACTATCTCCATTGAGATAAATGCAAAAATAGCAAAGATTATAGATAAGATTTTTCTCTTTAGGCTCAATTTTCCAAAAAGTGTTATAAGAAAACTATTAAATTTATCTAATATATGAAATTTTCTTTGTAAATAGGCTTTTCCAAGCCACATAGATATAGGAATAATAACAGCTCCTATATAGTAAGAGAGTATTAGTATATCTATTGAAATAAATGTTTTAAAAGTTAAAAAATCTATCATCTAAACCTCCATAAACTCTATTTTATCTTTAAGTAGATATATAATTAACCCTTTTGTACTATTTTTAGTTATAGAACTAATGGCATTTTTATAGTATCTAACTTGCGAAATATGTTTTGATTGAGATTTTTTTGAACTCTTATAATCAACTACTAAGAAGCTATCTTTATACTCTAAAAGTAAATCTATCTGTTTAAACTTTCCCTTGAAACTAAGAGATTGCTCTTTTGTTATTTTTGCATCTAGTAGAAGATTTTGAAATTTTTTATCTAATATTAGATTTGTTATACGAGCTTTTATATCTTCAAACTCCTCCTCTTTTAAATCTAAACCATATCTATTTTTTGTAGAGATAATTGATTTATTAATATTTTCTACTCTAAATTCACTCATCATCTCTAGTGTGTAGTGTAGAGCTGTTCCAAATATAATAGAACTACTATTAATATCTTCTTCATCTTCAATTTTTTCTATCTCTTGTACTCCATAATAGGTTAATTTTATATCCTCTTTTTTATGCTCTCTTTTAACTTTTGCTTTTTTAACTACCTCTAAAGTTCCTACTTTTAAAAGTTTTAAACCAATCATATCAAATATAGAACCTTTAGGTTTACGAATAACAATCAATCCATTAACAGCTCTAGTTAATGCCACATATAATAGGTTCATTTTATCTTTCTCGGTCAATATTTTCTGTTTTTCTATTAAATCTCTATAGTAACTATCAAAATTTTCTCTTCCACCTATTTTATAAGATACTTTTTTAATGTGTAACGCCTCATTATAATCATAAATTAAAGCAGAACGATTTGGAGCTTCACCTTTTAATCTATCTACAACTATTACATAATCAAACTCCAACCCCTTAGAGCCGTGAATTGTCATAATGGTAGCACCTTTCTTAGAACTAGATGCCACCTCAATAGCAGATAATCTGAACTCCTCTAAAAATATATCAATATCTGAAAAGTTACTAGCAAACTCTAAAAGTTTTAGTAAATTTAAATCATCTTCAAAATATCCAAAATCTAAAATTACTCTATGAACCACCTGCATAGGTTGCATAAATGGGTTAAACCAACTTGTATCTATATCTTTAATATCTTTTCCAACCCTCTCTAAAACACCCATAGCATCAAGCTCTAACCCATTAAAAAGATACTCAACCATAGCCACAACAGAAGCAACTTTTGGAATAAATTTTAGTGAACTAGATGTTTTTAGCCGAGTCTCATAACCCTTTTTATAACAAGCCTCTTGAATAGATACACCATCTCTATTGGTAGAGACCAAAAAGGCAATATCTGATAAATCAACCCCTTTTTCTAAAAGCCATTCTAATTTTCTTATAGCCTCATCTACTAACTCATCATCTTCAATAACCTCAACAAACCCCTCTCTAGCACCATCTATACTCTTTTGTGGAAAATAGTTTTGCATATTTGGTTCAAACCATCTATTTACCTGATTTATAATATTTTTAGAACTTCTATAGTTTGTATCCATTTTAGCTATCTCTATATTATAACTCTTAGCCACACTCTCAAAAAGCTCCTCTACCCCACCTCTAAAACGGTATAGTGACTGTTTTGTATCTCCTACATAAAAAAATGTTCTAAATTCACTCTGTCCAGTTCCACTAAATATCTCATCTATAAGAGGTTTTAAAAGAAGAAATTGGAGAGTAGATGTATCTTGAAACTCATCTAATAAGATATGTTTAAAGTGGGTATCCATTTTAAAATATAAAAACTCTCTGTTAATATTTTTTTCATCAAGGAGTAATCTACATGAAAAGAAAATTAAATCATCAAAACTCAAAACTCCCAAAGATTTAGCTGTTAATATATTGGCATTTTTATAGTAATCAAATAGTTTAAATAGATTTTGTAAAACTATCTGCTCTTTTATCTCCGCCCACTCTTTTAACATCTCTTTTAGTTTTAAAAACTCGCTCTCTATTTGAGGATTTTTTTCTACATGTTTTTTATAAAATCTATGCTCATATAGACTACTTTTTTCAAAAAGACTCTTTTTAAAAAACTCTTTTATCTCTATTGGTTCAAAATTTTTAATAGCACTCTTTGAAGCCTTAGATTTTATTATAAGTTGTAAAATTAGCTCTCTTTGAGTATTTATTTCTTGCTCTTTTTTAGAAAGAGAGCCTATTTTATAATCTATTTTGGGTAAAAGAGGCTCTATTTTATAGAAGTTTTGCATAAGTTCAAAAAGTTTTAAAAATCTCTTATCTTCAATATCCATGACAAGCCCAACAAGTGAAGAGAGTAGAGAGTTATCTTTTACCTCTTCTAAAAAGTTCTCCTCTTTAATTTTTAAATCTATCTCTTTTGTAACAAAATCCGGTTCAATACCGATATATAAAGAAGCAGAACGCAAAATAGAACTAAAAAAGCTATCGAGTGTTACTATATAATTAGAAGTTGTTAAAAACTTCTCTAAAACTTCAGGCTGTTTATCTAAAATCTCTCTATGAGTGAAACCTATCTCTTTAGATATAGCATTTAAAATCTCTTTTTTATTTGATAGATTAATTAAGGAGTCAATAATTCTATGCTTCATCTCTAAAGCCGATTTATTAGTAAAAGTAGCCGTTAAAATTGTATTTGGGTCAACATCTAAAAAGAGTAAAGATATATACCTAACACTCAATGCAAATGTTTTACCACTTCCTGCACTTGCTAAATAGGCTAGATGTGATTTGAAGTTTTTGCTCATTTTTTTCTCCATAATTTTTATAAAGATATACTTCTTAGAAGACTAGCCACCCCAAGTCCCATAAAAGTACCTATAACATAACCCATCATAGCCATTAAAACCCCAATAGGAATAAGTGCTTTATGGTAAGCACCTGCTAAGATTGGAGCGGAGGCTACACCTCCAATATTGGCTAAAGAGGCAACCCCAAGTGAAAATAGGTCTAGTTTAAATATTTTTGCAAAAATAACCATAATAAGGGCGTGAGTTAAAATAATAGTAAATCCTGCAAATATATATATTGGAGCTTGGGTTAACTCTGTAAAGTTTGCCCTAGAGGCTATTAGTGCAACTATAAAATAAAGAATAATATTTGCTAGTGGTGAGGCTGATTTTTGAGAACTTAGAGGAGTAACTCCTGCTAATATTCCAGCTATTGTAGCTAATATCACAATCCAAGTACTCTTAGTTAAAAAGCTTGTAGTTGGAAGAAGCGATGCTATCTCTTTGGATATTACAGATACCATTAGTGCTAACCCTAACATTAAAAATAGAGATGGAAAATTTATACTCTCCTTTTTATCTTCTATATCTAAAGATGAGCTAAGTCTATCTAAAATAGAGCCATCTGCTTTTACCCAACTATTAAAACTCTTAGCAAAAGGGACAAGAGATAGAAGTATCATAACCCATATAGCATAATCTATAGAGTCAATTAAGAGTACATATCCCATTTGACTATCTTTTAAATTTAATGCACCCTGAATTGCTACCATATTTCCAGTTCCACCAAGCCATGAACCACTCAATGCCCCAAAGGCTTTCCATGAATCTGGTTCAAAATAGTTATGAAATATAGCAAAAGAGATAATAAACCCTAAAGAGATACTAAAAGATGCTAGAAAAAATGTTAAAAGTATCTTTTTGCCAAGTTTTAGTATCTTTCTTATATCAGATTGTAAAAGCATTAAAAAAATCATAGCAGGAAGAAGATTTGATTTAAACTCTTTATATATACTATTTATCTCTTCTGTTTTATGCCAAAGACCAAGAGTAGATAGTGTCATAACTAAAAAATATAATATAACAATAGCAGGAAGATACTCAAAAAGTTTAGATTTACTTTTATGCTCTATATATACTAATATTGAAGCAGTGAAGATTAAAATAGTTATATATGTAAATGGAGTCTCTATCATTAAATTATCCCTATTGAAAATTTTTTAAAAGTATAGCTAAATAATGTTATTATATTAACAAAAAGAAAAAAATGAAAATAGTAATAAACGCAAAAATAGTAACAGATAAAGAGGTATTAGTAGGCTACAGTATTATATTTAACCATAAGATTATATCTATAACTAAAGAGATACCAAAAGATATAGAGATAATAGATGCTAAGGGTGCATATTTAAGTGCTGGATTTATAGATATACATATACACGGTTCAAGTGGTGCAGATGTTATGGACGCAACACCTAGTAGTTTAGATACTATCTCTAAATCTCTTTTACAAACAGGTACAACCTCATTTTTAGCCACAACTATGACAATGTCCACAAAAGATATTCAAAATGCACTTTTAAATATTAAAAATTATAAAGATGAAGTTAGTGGAGCAAAGATATTAGGTGTTCATCTTGAAGGTCCTTTTATAAATAGAACTAAGCATGGAGCACAAGATGCTAAATATATTCAAGAACCAAACTTTGAATTAATTAAAGACTATATAGATATTATAAAACTAATAACTATTGCCCCAGAAGTTACTAATGCAAAAGAGTTTATAGAGTATATCTATAAAAACTATCCAAATATTATACTTAGTCTAGGACATAGTAGTGCAAATTATAAAGAGGCAAAAAAGAGTTTTAAATGGGGTATCTCCCACGCTACGCACCTTTTTAATGCTATGAACCCACTACACCATAGAGAGGTTGGGGCTGTTGGGGCTATTTTAGAAGATGAGGATATTAGTTGTGAGATTATTGCTGATAATATACATCTTCACCCATCTCTTTATAGTTTAATATATAAATTAAAAAAAGATAATCTTCTACTAATTACAGATGCAATAAGGGCAGGGTGTATAAAAGAGGGAATATATAGTTTAAGTGGACAAAAGGTTATAGTAGAGAGTGGAAAAGCTACACTAGAGAATGGTACTTTAGCAGGAAGTGTTTTAAAATTAAATAGTGCTTTAAAAAACTTTTGTAATAACTCAAATATAAAACTACCCCAACTTATAGCTATGGTAACTTCTATTCCTGCTAAAAAGTTAGGTTTAGATATAGGAGAGTTAAAAGTAGGTTTCCCTGCTGATATAGTTTTGTTTGATAATGAATTTAATATATTAAAGGTCTTTATAGATGGAGAGTTAAAAATCAGCTAATCTCTCCTCATTTCCCATGTGAGATATTGCCTCTTTTAACTTTTGTGATAAATTAGATTTAAGTACCTATGAAGGTAAACCCAAAACAATACCATACAATTCATAAGCTATTTAACCGAGTCAAACTTGATTATGTGTCAATACAGATAGAGATAATCGTATGGATAATACTCTTTTTTAAAATTCTTAAAATATCAATTTCAATAGATGATAGTATCATTTACAGAAGTCGAAAGAAAAAAGTTCCCTTTGGACACAAACAATATGACCATGCAAATAAAGCAAACCGTTCAAGTTATGTGTTTGGACAGCGATGGTTAGCGTTTGGAGTGATTATAACCATTGGTGGAAAAACAATAACCCTACCACTTTATATCTATTTGGTTAAACCTAGTTATTATCGATTTCTCTATTTCAAGATTTGGGTTTTTATTATTATCA
Organism: Campylobacteraceae bacterium; assembly: GCA_027065385.1. Taxonomy (GTDB): domain Bacteria; phylum Campylobacterota; class Campylobacteria; order Campylobacterales; family Sulfurovaceae; genus UBA1140. The sequence continues at coordinate 10,672 of JAMOOP010000081.1, forward strand.
AGC
>JAMOOP010000082.1 GCA_027065385.1 Campylobacteraceae bacterium
TAGAGATTTAAATGCATCTATCAATTTACATAATCAACTAGGGAGAGTTCACCCCGAAGTAACGCCTGTGGAACTAAAGGCAATGAATTTAGAGGCTGGACTTCTAAATTTAACCAGTAGCATTGAAGCAGGAAGTAAACATCAAGCACAATCTGTAGCTTAAGTTGTAAAAACTTAGCTATAGATATGTTTGAGTAAGTTTTATTGAACGGTTTGGGTAAAGAGATAAAAAGCAAAAAAAATAAATCTAAAGGAGAAAAATATCTTAGTTCATATATGTTGTGCAGTAGATAGTCACTACTTTTTACAAAAATTACAATCTGATTATCCTAATGAAGAGCTTATAGGCTTTTTTTATGACCCTAATATTCACCCATATAGTGAGTACTATTTAAGATTGCTTGATGTAAAAAGGTCATGTAAAATATTAGGTATTAAACTTATAGAGGGTGAGTATAATACTAAAAGTTGGTTAGAGGCTGTAAGAGGATTGGAGAGTGAGCCTGAAAAGGGGGCTAGATGTGCTGTCTGTTTTGATAAAAGATTTGAAGTATCTGCTAGAAAGGCTTATGAGTTAGGTGAAAAAAGTTTCAGTTCAACTCTTCTCACAAGTCCTAAAAAGTCTCTAAAACAGCTTAAAAAATCGGGTGATTTATTGGGGAAAAAGTATGGTTTGGAGTTTATAGCTCCAGATTATAGAAAAGCATCAGGTACACAAGAGCAGAATATTTTAGCTAAGAGAGATAAACTTTATAGACAAGACTATTGTGGTTGTCTTTTTGGGTTAACTATGCAAAGAGAGCAACAGCAAAAATTAGCTGATGAACTATTCTCTCCTATATCTAAACAGGTTCAGCCAGAGAGTATTGAGGATAGAGTTAAACTCTATAAAAAGAGATTAGAGTATGAGAATAAAGATATAGAGTATAAAATTATTAAACAAAGGTTTTTAAATTGGAGATTGGAATTTGGATATTTAAAAGTTAAAAAAAAGATAGTTTCTGCTCACTTTTTACCATATTCAACTCTTAAAAAAGATTATACAAGAGGTAGAGTTGAGTACTATATAGATAGTATCTATTATATGAATAGAGATGAAGTTAAGTTTATCTTATTAGAGACTTTTAATAGGTTAGCTAATTTAAATTATAAGAGTGTAGAGTCTCTTATCTTTAATCCTCCACCATTTAAAAAAGAGGTAGAGATACGACAAAAAATAATAAAAAACAACTATGATATATCTTTAATATTAATTGTGAAAGAAATCCCCACAAATAATATTGAAATTATATGTAAGAGTCATATTTATGAAGATGTAAAAGAGGAACTTCTTAAAGTTTGACACAATTTTTAGCTTAATTTAGATAAAATCTATTAAATTTTTATCCAAAGGCTAAAATAGTGACATTTAATGTAGTTGAAATTCAAAAGATATTACCTCATAGGTATCCATTTTTACTTCTTGATAGAGTAACGGGGCTTGAAAAAGGGAAATATATAGAGGGTTATAAAAATGTATCTATATCAGAACCTGTTTTTCAAGGACACTTTCCTGACCACCCAATCTATCCAGGGGTTATGATTATTGAAGGTATGGCACAAGCTGGTGGAGTATTGGCATTTCAAAGTTATAATGAAGATGAGCAAAAAGATATAGAGAATAAAGTTGTTTACTTTATGAGTATAGATAAAGCTAAATTTCGTTTACCTGTAACTCCTGGTGATAGACTTGTATATAAGCTATCTGTAATAAAGCATAGAGGAGCTATTTGGCAACTTGATGCTAAAGCTTTTGTTGATGATAAACTTGTAGCAGAAGCCCAACTTAAAGCTATGATTGTTGATAAATAGGAACTATTATGAGTAATATTCACCCAACAGCTGTTATTGAAGATGGTGCAAAGATTGGAAAAGATGTTAATATTGGTGCTTTTGTTACCATATCTTCAAAAGCAACTATAGGTGATAATACAACTATAGATGCTCATGCTATAATAGAAGGTAGAACAACAATAGGTAAGAACAATCATATATTCTCTCATGCTGTTATTGGCTCTATTCCACAAGATTTAAAATATGCTGGAGAAGATGTTAAACTTATTATTGGAGATAATAATAAGATTAGAGAGTTTACTCTTTTAAACCCTGGTACTAAAGGTGGGGGAGGTGTTACTAGAATTGGTAATAATAATCTACTTATGGGATATGTTCATATTGGACATGATGTTATTTTAGGTAATAACTGCATATTGGCAAATGGTGCAACCTTAGCAGGTCATGTTGAGCTAGGAGATAGCGTTGTAATTGGAGGATTGACTCCTATTCATCAATTTGTTCATATTGGAGATTTTGCTATGATTGCAGGAGCATCAGCTTTAAGTCAAGATATTCCTCCATACTGTTTAGCAGAGGGGAATAGAGCAACACTTAGAGGTTTAAATCTTACAGGGCTTAGAAGACATATAGATAGAGAAAGTATAAATGAATTAAAAGTAGTATATAGAGAGCTTTTTGAAAGAGGTGAAGCTTTACAAGAGGTTGCTCAAAAATTATTAAAAAATGAAAATTCAAAAGAAGTAAAAAAATTATTAGAGTTTGTCACGGTATCTAAACGAGGCATTCCATATACAAGGAAAAATATTAATGGCTAGAAAAAAGTGTAGTTTTTGTAATACTACAGAGAAGAGTGAAAATCCATTTATTGCAGGAAATGGTGTATATATATGTTCAAATTGTGTAACTTCTGCATATAAGATTTTATTTGGAGAAGATGAAAAACAGCCTTCAAACTCAACTGAACCAGTAACACTTTTAATTCCAAAAGAGATACATAGAATATTAGATGATTATGTTATAGGTCAAGAGGGAGCTAAAAAGACACTATCAGTTGCTGTTTATAATCATTATAAGAGAATATTTAAAAGTGACTATGAAAATGATACAACAATAGATAAATCAAATATACTATTAATTGGTCCTACTGGTTCAGGTAAAACACTTTTAGCTCAAACCATTGCTAGATTTTTAGATGTACCAATAGCTATCTCTGATGCTACTAATTTAACAGAGGCTGGATATGTTGGTGAAGATGTAGAGAATATATTAACAAAACTACTTCAAGCAGCAGATGGTGATGTTAAAAAGGCTGAAAGAGGAATTATATTTATTGATGAGATGGATAAGATTGCTAGAATGGGTGAAAACCGTTCAATTACTCGTGATGTATCGGGAGAGGGTGTTCAACAAGCACTTTTAAAAATAATAGAAGGTTCAGTAGTTAATATTCCACCAAAGGGTGGCAGAAAACACCCAAATCAAGATTTTCTTCAAATTGATACAGCAAATATACTATTTATATGTGGAGGTGCATTTGATGGTATTGAAGAGATTATACAAAGAAGATTAGGTGCTAATCAGTTAGGATTTGGTCAAACTAAAAGAAGTAATATAGAAAATGAGAGTGTAATGCACTTAATAGAATCTAGTGATTTAGTCCATTTTGGAATTATTCCAGAGCTTATTGGACGACTGCATATTACAGCTACACTTGAGCCTATTACTCTTGAAGATATGGTACGAATTTTACTTGAACCTAAAAATTCAATAGTAAAACAGTATCAAAAACTGTTTGAAATAGATCATGTGGTATTATCTTTTGAAGAAGAAGCACTAAAAGCCATTGCTCAAAAGGCTATTAATAGAAAAACGGGTGCAAGAGGTCTTCGGTCAATTATGGAGGAGTCACTAATTGACATTATGTATGAGCTTCCAGAGCTTGGAGGGTATGAGGTTATTATTACAGAAGATGTTATAAATAATAGTTTAAAACCAATATATATAAAAAATTCAAAATCAGCATAGAGCAAGGAAAGAGTAAAAATGTTTAAAAAAGTTTTAGGTATGTTTTCTAATGATTTAGCAATAGATTTAGGAACTGCAAATACGCTAGTATTAGTAAAAGGTCAAGGGATTAGCATAAATGAACCATCAGTTGTAGCAATACAGTATGATAAGCATGGTAGAGAGAAGATACTAGCTGTGGGGATAGAAGCTAAAGAGATGATAGGAAAAACTCCAGGTAATATTAAAGCTATTCGTCCTATGAGAGATGGTGTTATTGCTGATTTTAATGTTACAGAGATGATGATTAGATACTTTATTGAGAAAGTTCATAATAGAAAAGGTCTATTTTCTCCTAGAATAATTATCTGTGTTCCATTTGGTTTAACACAAGTTGAGAGAAAAGCTGTTAAAGAGTCAGCTATGAGTGCTGGAGCTAGAGAAGTTTATCTAATAGAAGAGCCAATGGCAGCCGCTATTGGTGCAGGAATTCCAGTTAAAGAGCCTAATGGAAACTTAGTTGTTGATATTGGTGGAGGAACAACTGAAATTGGTGTAACATCTTTAGGTGGATTGGTTCAGAGTAAATCAATAAGAGTTGCAGGAGATATGTTAGATAAAAATATTATCGACTATATGAAAAAGAACTTTAACTTACTTATTGGTGATAGAGTTGCAGAAGATATGAAGATTAGTATAGGTACTGCTGTTCAGTTAGAAGAGGAGCTTTCTATGACAGTTAAAGGTCGTGACCAAGTAACAGGACTTTTAACATCTATTGAAATTAACTCTGAACACATGAGAGATGCTATGAAGATACCTCTAAAAGAAATTGGTGAAGCACTAAAGCAAGTACTAGAAGATACTCCACCAGACCTTGCAGGTGATATTGTAGAAAATGGTATTGTTTTAACAGGAGGTGGAGCTTTAATTAGAGGACTTGATAAATATTTAGCTAATATTGTAAAACTCCCTGTTTATGTTTGTGAAGACCCACTTTTAGCTGTGGCAAATGGTACAGGTAAAGCATTAGAAGAGATAGATTTACTACAACATACGGCTTATGATGAATAGAAAACTGATTTTTGTTATTTTAATCTCTTTAGCCTCTCTTCTTCTGTTTCAAAAAGAGGAGAAGTTTCAAGAGAATTTTGCATTTATATCTCTTCCTATAAAAAGAGTCTATTTAAATATTACTAATAGTATAAATGGAAGTATTGATAAATATATTTCACAATCTGATACGGTTGATAATTTAAAAAAAGAGAATATACTTTTAAGAAAATATCTTTATAACCAAAAAATGACAATAAATCAATTAGAAGATTATAGTAAATCAAAAGTTAAAAAATATGATGCTAATGATAATGTACTACATATTCAAACACTCTCATATAAAAAGCTTAATGATTTTTCATATATATATTTAACAAATATAGACGATAGCCAATTAAAAGATGATAAGATATATGGTCTAATCCAAAAAAATGTAGCAGCAGGAATTGCTATAAAAAAAGATAATAGATTAGAAGGAATTTTACTATCAAATGAGAAGTGTCAATTTTCAACTTTTATAGGTGAAAAGAAAATGCCTGGTATTGCTAAAGGCATAGATGAAAAAAGAATGGAAATAAACTTTATACCAAAATGGTCAAAAATAACAGTAGGGGATAAAGTGGTAACTAGTGGATTAGATAATATATTTTTAGCCAATATTCCAGTAGGTGTTGTATCTAAGGTATTAACTAGAAGTACCTATAAGACAGCTATTATAAACACTTATGCCAATATTTTACACCCTAACTATTTCTATTTAGTTAAAAAAGTTCCTATACAAATTAATGATATTAATGAAACTTTGTTAAAAGAGAGTAATATAACCTCACATTAATTTTGCATTATAAAATAATATGATATTATATAATTAAAAAAATACGAGTATCATAATGCAAAATAGCCATTCTCATTCACACTGTTTTTTAAACTATATAGTTATTGCTCTGCTTCCAACGCTCTTTCTTTCAGGTATAGTAGCTGGATATTTACATATAATTCAACTTAAAGTTGATATGCACTCTGTAGTTATTATCTCTATAATATACTTTATATATCTGCTCTTTATTCAACACAATGCCAATTTTGTTATATGTAATATGCGTAAAAGTTATGGTAATTTGCAAAAAGCGTTACAAAAGAGTATTCAAGAGAACTCTTTAACTATTGGAGATAAAACAAAATCAACTATTAATATAGAAGATTTTATAAATGATTACTATAAGACATTTAGAAATGATAACTTTGCATCAGTTGCCCCATCTTTTTTTCCAATGTTAGGTATTTTAGGTACTTTTACAGCTATTGCTATATCTATGCCTGATTTTTCTATAAAAGATACTAATTCACTAGATAGTCAAATATCACTTCTTTTAAGTGGAATTGGAACAGCTTTTTATGCTTCTATTTTTGGTATATTTTTATCTATTTTATGGAACTATTTTGAAAAAAGGGGTCTATCTAAAGCAGATGCAGATAACCACTATCTACAGAGTGTATATAAAGAGTTTATATGGACAGATAGCGAACTTAAAAAGCATGAGCATATTCAACATGATATTAGAGATGAAAAGATGATAAATGCTCTTAAAGATACATTTAATTTAGAATTTATTCAAACTTTAAATGAGAAGCATTTAGAGAATTTCCAAACTATTATAAATGAGACAAATAGAAACTTTACAAATGTAGCAACACATATGAAATTAGTATCTAGTGATTTAAAAGATACAATTTCAAAAATACATAAATCTCAAAATGCACTTGATGCTAGTGCTAAAATAGAGAGAAATATTCATAGATTTATAGATGTAACAAAACAACTTGAAAGCACTATAAATAGGTTTGATAGTTCATTAGAAAGCTCTTTAAATACAACTTTCTATAAAATAGATGAAGAGTTAGGTGATATTATTATAAAACTTGGAAATTTTGCCACAACTATAAGTGAACAAAATAGATTAATTCAAAATGAAATCTTAAAATATAATAGTTCTAAAGAATAGATAATGTTTAATAGAAAAAATAGTAATAGTAGCGAAAATAGTAACTTTTGGATTTCTTATGCTGATTTAATGGCTGGTTTACTATTTGTATTTATTCTACTTATTGGTGCAATTATTGTAAAATCAACTATACTAAAAAACTCTCTAAAAGATAAAGAGTCAACCCTAGAGACTCAATCAGAGATTTTAGAGAAGCAATCAAATGATATAAATAAAAAATCAGTAGCAATTACTATGAGGGATAAAGAGATTAATAAACTTAAAAATCTTCTAGCCCAAAGAGAACAATATATATATGAAAGTGATAAAAAACTTATAATATCTGAAAATGCTCTTAAATTAAAAGAGGAAGAGATTTCTAAATTAAATCAAATTCTTTTAGCACAAAATACAAAAATAGATAAATTTTCAAATAAAATAGTGATTTTACAAAATTTAAGTAGTGAATATAACTCTACAATAGAAAATCAAAAAACTACACTAGATGATTATAAAAATAGAGTTTTAATTATGTCTGATAATCTATCTAAAAGCAATGAAAAATTAAAACTAACAGATAAAAAACTGCTAACACTTCTACAAACACTAGATAATAAGCAGACAAAATATGATGAACTTTTAGTTAAACTTCAAGCTCAAAAGGCTAAGATTAAATCTTTAACAGGTATTAAATTAAAAGTTATAGCTGAACTAAAATCGGCACTTGGAGATAAGATAAATATAGATAAAAATAGTGGTTCATTAAGACTCTCTTCTAATATTCTATTTGATAAAGGCTCTGCTATACTTAAAGATGGAGCAAAAACTGAATTAAAATCCATATTTATAGATTATGTAGATACACTTATATCAAATCCAAATATATCTGAACATTTAGATACTATTGTTATAGAGGGACACACTGATAGTGATGGAGGTTATCTATATAATTTAGCTCTTTCTCAAAAAAGAGCTTATGCTGTTATGAACTATCTTTTAACACTAGATTATATAAAAAAGCATAATATTAAAACAAAATTGGTAGCAAGTGGTAGGTCATATCTTGACCCTATAAAGGTAAATGGAATTGAAGATAAAGACGCATCAAGAAGAATTGAAATTAAATTTAGACTAAAAAATGAAGATGCTATGAGTGAAATAGAGAGAATTTTAGATGCAGATTAAATTTACTCCTAAAAAAATAAAAGAGTCAAAAGTTTATATCTCTAATCTAATTGAGAAAGAGAAGAGATATAAATTATCTAAAAAAAGAGATTTAAATAGCTCTTTTTTTAAAAGGATTTTTAGTTTTTTATTTAAATAAAAATACTATTTTAGTTCTCTAGCACACTGTATAAATTCCATCATATTATTAGATTTCTGCATACAAGGCATACTTTTAGAGACCTCTTTTATGCCTTTATCTATCTCTTTAATTAATGCTTCTTTATTCTTTTTACTCCAAATAACTTTCTCTTCTTTATTCTCTACATCAAAATCTTCTAATCCTAACTCTTTATTTAAATCTTGTATCTCTTTTTTACAACTATCCATATCTGATTGAGATTTAGTAGAAGCGATACACTCTTTATATGTTTTCATTATATTTAATATTTTTGGCATAGACTCTTTTTGCTGTTGAAATTTACTTTTTATATTTTTAGAGTTTAACATACTCTCTATTATAACTTTTTTTCGTTCATCTTTGCTCATATTTGGATTTGCTATTATTTTATCATGTACCTCTTTTATTGAGTGTCCAAGTTGAGTAATCTGCTCACTATTTTTAATAGCATCTTCTTTTGCCTTTTCGTCCATCTCTTCTAATTTGCTTTTATCTTTATGAATACCTGCTATAGGAAAATTTGGTAGTTTAAAGCTATTTTCATCTACTTTAGCATTAAAGTTAACTTCAGTTGCTATTTCAATATTTTTAATACCCATTACATTAGTCTCAACTTTTAAAACAACGCCTTTATAGATACACTGTTTTGACCCCATAATAGACCAAATATCACACTTATAGCCTAATATTTTATCTGTTCCAATTTTTTTACCACCGAAGTTTTTTAATATATCTTCACTACTTGAACCTAATATCATAGCAACAGCTGGGTTTTTCATTCTTTTTATAACTTTATTGGTAAAATCAGTTTTATAAATTACTGCATCTTTATTATAAACCAAATTATGAGTTTTTATCTCCTCTTTTTTTCCATTTATTTCTCTTGTCTCTATTTTATTCTCTTCAATTAATTCACGACTACCATAGTCTGAAAATATTACTCTTTTTGTACCACTAGTTTTAGTAGTCATACCCATAATATTGCCATTTCCTTTTATTTTATACTCTACTATTCCATTTTTAATATCATATTTTTTAATAAAAGGTTTATTAGTAGCTATTGAAGAGGTCTTTTCTATCTTTTTATCTACAATTTGTTCACTTTTTGTATCTAATACTACTTTAGACTCTTTCTGTTTATCTTCAGCACCACAACCTATAAAACTTACAAACACAATAGCTGTTAATGCTAATCTATCTAAATTCTTCATATTTTCTCCTAGAATTTTCATATCAAGCTACATATTCTAACAAAAAAACATTATAATAGAGATGTTAAAAATAACTTTCTCTATTTTAAATGCTATTTACTACAATTAGTCTCTAATTTTTCTAATGTGGCAAAACCACAACCTTCATCGGCTTCTTCTTCATCACTTTCTAAAAGATTTACATTTGATACACTCTCTTCTCCTACAACAGCACTCTCCTCTACAACGGTAGCACTATCTTCTACTACTATCTCTTTTTTATTATTAAAAAATTCAATAATATTTTTATCTCCATTTATTATATTAACTCTTTTCCCATCTTTTATAACTAAAATAGGAATTGTTTTAAAATTTAAGAAAGTGGCAAAATTTCTAGCTTCAATATCATCAATACTTAATTTTTTAAAATCAATATGGTGTTCTTTTAGATACTCTTTTACTTTTTTACAATGAGGACATGTTATAGATTGAATAAGATAATTTCCATCTTTAATTACAAATGGTGCTGACTTTGGTATTGCTAAAAAGCTAAGAGATACAATTAATGAAATTACTGCAGGAATTACCATAAGAAAATATTTCTTAGAAGATAGAAGAGTAATAATAACTAAGAATGTATATACACCCATACAGAATTTACACATTTCAGGGGAAGCAAAATATTGATACCCTAACATAATAGTCTCAAAAAGAAGTGAAGATACAACAACTAAAAAGAAGAGTTTTTCACTAATTTTTTTATTATAAGCTAATATCCCTACTACTAAAATAGCTAAAGCATCAAAAACACCTATAAAATTAAGATAGATACTATCAAACCTTAAAAGGCTATCAGCGAGTAAACAGCCAGTTGATTCACATAGAGTTGAGTGAAATAATTTTAAAACTGCTTCTGTTGAAACATAAATAAAAAATAGAATTGGTAAATAGATAAATGATGTTTTTTTCATAAAAAATCTCCTTAAATAATAATCTATGATTATAATGAGATTTTTCTGAAATGGTGTTTATCTTTTAGTATTAGTTTTAATAAAAAAATAACCTTTTTTATTATTAACGGTTACCTTCCCTGTTAAGTTCCAGTGACCCTTAATTGGAACAGAGGCTAAAGTCTTATACTCTCCCATTATATATTTAAAATCCGTTATATCTAAATCACCATTAGATTCAATTGCACGAGTTAAAAGAAGTTCTATTTTTGCATTAGAGATAATAGAAGAGCTATTTTTATCTTTAATAGAAACAGATATACTATTTTCTCCAACTTTTAGAAAATCTCTATGTTTATGATTTTTTTCTAATGACCGTTGACCTAAAAATATATCATCTGTTTCTAATCCAACTTTATGTCCATTTATATTAAAAACGACACTATAACTATTTAAAAACTCTTTATTATCCATCATCATACTATTATAGTCACCATCAACTATATGATAACTACTTAAAAAACTTCTATCTTCATATACTGGTGTATCAACTGCACTCTTAACCGTCCAAATAATTAAACTAAAAGTAAAACCAAAAATAATAAAGAAAAATAGTAACCAAAAGTGGTATTTTTTAATTTTCATAAATCCCACCTCCTCTACTTTTTTGCTCTAAGTACAGCTATAGTATATAGTATTAAACCCAATACAACAATGGTGTACATTAAAACTCGCCATATTGTAGAGGTTACTACTCCTACATTACCAATACTTGATTTTAACTCTATACCTCTATTTTCTGCTATTTTATCTGTAATAGAAGCATATCCATTAAACATTGCAGCTGAAACTTTAGCATACATACTATTTTTATCTTTTGAAGCTAATAGTGGAATAATATATCTATCTAAGATTTCATCTTTATCCAATACTCCATTTAAATCTTTACTTGTTAAAAGATTAATATGTGTATCTTCTAATGAAGTAGTTAAAAGTACAAAGGGATTTTTTAATTGTTTCGTAATATTAGCCTCATACGATTTAATAAATTCCATTTTACTTTTTCTATTAGCTAGTTTTATATCGCTATAACTCTCTTTAGCATAAATATATACTGATACACCTGTTTTAGTTAAAAGTTCATTTCCCATTTCATCTATTTTTGCAATAGAACGAGGGTCAATCATTTTTGCACCACTAAGTATAAATTTGCTATCTGTTTTGGTTAGAGTAGGAGTTGAATTATTATTATCGGCATAAGTTGCCAAGCTTAATGTTATAAGGAGTGCAAAAAGCACTCCTATTTTAGTAAGTATTGTTCTCATTTAACCAACAAATACTCTAGTCGAATCACCAAATGAAAGCATAATAGTAACAATCGCTGAAATAACTAGTAAAATTCCTATAATTTTATCCATTACTTATCCTTTTCATTTATCCACTGTTTGTGGTTCTCTGGACTGTTTTTAGTTAATCCACTTAAGTCTTGATTAATTTTATAATAATTTGTTGCATTTGCTTGTTGTGTTTGAATTGCTAATGTTGTTAATACAACAACAATAGTAAGTAACAATGCAACTGCTACAAAATAACCAGTTAGACCATGCATAAAACTAAAAAGTCCACCTTCTGTTCTTGGGTCAATCTGTGTATTTCCTGCCATATTACCCTCCTTCTATTGAGCTTTTATTGAGCTTAAGAAAGCTGCAACTGCTTTTTCTTGAGTCTCATTTAAACGACCCTTAAAGCTAGGCATTGTACCAATAGCACCTTTTTTACCATGTTCTAAAACATGAGTAACAAGAGTCTCATCATACTCTGCTAAGTTTGGAGCCATACCATTCATACCTTTACCATCTGGTCCATGACAAGATGCACAAGCTGAAAAGGCTGCAGGAGCTTCACCTTTAAGACCACCAGCCACAAAAGTTGCAATAGCTTCAGCATCAGCACCAGTAGCCATTAATGGAGGCATAGCACCCATTGCATAACCTAGAGAATTTTGACCATTTTTAATAATGTGAAGAACTTGCTCTTTACTAATTCTATGAGTTAAATCTTGAGCTTTTCCTGCAATTCCTTCAGCATCAACACCATGACATGGAGAACATTGTACTAAGAATGTTGACTCCCCCATAGCCTCTAAAGTCTCTTTACTTGGATTTTTCCACTGTTTTTCAAACTTACTGTTATACTCATTTACTTCATCATTATATTGACCAATTTGTGAGAATTGATTTGTTGGATAACCAATAAAAAAATACCATAACATCCAAACAATAGTACCAATAAAAATAATTCCCCAACCAGATGGAATTGGATTTTTAAACTCACCAATACCGTCCCAACTCTCATCAGCTAACTCACCTGTTGCTGTATCATTTTTAATTTGATTTACATATTTAAGTACAGTAAATACTGTAATTACAATAATTGCAAATGCACCAAGCATTGTTAGTGCATTAATATAATCGTCACTCTGGAAAGCGTCACCTGCTACGAAGTAAGTTCCAGCCATTAGAGCAACGATAAGAATAATACCACCTATGACCATTTTTTTCATGTCATTTCCTCCTAATCGTTTTTTTCTATTTTTCTATCTCTTGTTTCAAGAGGAGTTGCATCAAGAGAGTCATTTAAAACTAAATTTGAATACTTCTCAAAGTCTCTCTCTCCTGTTTTTTGTCGTTTATATATAGAATAAGCATATCCATAAAAAACGATAAATATAAAAAGAATAATAAAAAACTTTCCGTACCCTGCAATTGTCATAAGTGTCTCTTGACTCATATTCTACCTCTTATTTTAAAGAATTTAAGTATGCAATTAATGCTACTATTTCTGGAACTTGTCCTTTATCAACAGCATCTTTTACTGCTTGATTTTTCATATCATCAGCAACCTTTTTAGCATCAGCTAAGGCTTGTGCCTGTGCCTCTTTCCATGTACCTAACTTTGGCATACCCTCTTTATCATAAGGAACACCAAATACAGCTTTTTGAGTACTAGCATTTGCATAAGCTGTAGCAATATCTGCTAGATTTGTAAACTGATGTGGATATTTTGGCATAACTGAACCAGGTACAACTGAAGCTGGGTTCATCATGTGATTTTCATGCCAATCTGTTGTTCTATAATTTCCAATTCTATGTAAATCTGGACCTGTTCTTTTTGAACCCCAAACAAATGGTCTATCATAAGCATACTCACCACTTAAACTATACATACCATATCTATCAGTCTCTGATTTAAATGGACGAATTAGTTGTGAGTGACATGCGTTACAACTATCTTTAATGTAAACTTGTTTACCTGCTAATTGCAATACTGTAAATGGTTTTTTACCAACTACTGGCTGTGAAGCTTTTGCAAAATCAGGTACAGCCTCAATAAACCCTGCAAATGCTACTGTTAAAAACAGCATCACAGCAAAGAAAAATGGTCTTTGTTCTAACCAATGAAACATAATTTCTCCTTTCTCTTAAGATGCCATAGGCGATGCATTTGCTGGCTCTTTATCAAGCACTCTTCCTGATGTTGCAGTTTTATACATATTATATGCAAACATAAAGAACCCAATTAAATAGAATAGTCCACCGATACCTCTAAGTGTATAGTAAGGGTGTAAAACATCAACAGTATCAATAAATGAGTATAGAAGTGAACCATATTCATCATAAGCTCTCCACATCATACCTTGAGTAATACCAGCAATCCACATAGATGTAAAGTATAATACAATACCTGTTGTTTGTACCCAGAATTGATTATCCATTAATTTTTTAGAATAAATCTCTTTTTTAAACATTCTAGGTGCCATGTGATATAGTGATGCTATAATCATAAATCCAACCCAACCAAGAGTTCCATCATGAACATGTCCAGGTATCCAATCTGTAAAGTGAGCAATAGCATTTACTGATTTAATAGCTTGAATAGGACCTTCAATAGTACTTAACATATAGAATGTAGAAGCTAAAATCATAAACTTAATTAGTGGTGAAGTTTGAAGTTGTCCCCACTCACCTTTCATAGTAAGAAGCATGTTAATAGCAGAACCCCAAGATGGTAAAATAAGTACAACAGACATAGCAGAACCCATAGTTTGCATCCAATCAGGAACTGTAGAGTAAATTAAGTGGTGACCACCAGCCCAAAGATAAACAAACATTAAACCCCAAAATGCAAGAACTGATAACTTATATGAAAATACTGGTTGACCAGACTCTTTTGGTAAATAGTAGTAAATCATACCAATAATTGGTGTAGTGAAAACGAATGCAACAGCATTATGTCCATACCACCATTGAACTAGAGCATCATTAGTACCAGCCCACATAGAAATTGAGTGCATAGCTGAACTTGGAGCATCTCCTGCCCAGAACATTGTAGGAACTTCCATATTATTAAATATATAAAGCATTGCAATTGCTAAGAATGAAGACATATAGTACCAAACAGATACATATATTGCTCTCTCTCTTCTCATTCCAATCATTCCAAACATTGCTACACCCCAAAGAACCCACCATACTACTACAAGTAAATCAAGTGGCCACTCTAATTCTGCATACTCTTTAGAAGTTGTAAAACCACTAATTAGTGTTACTACTGCTAAAAGTATAGTTATAAAATATAACCAAAAGTGTAGTTTAGCTACGGTCATTAAGAATTTAGATTCTTTAAGAGACATTTTTAATGTTCTTTGTCCCACATAATACCATGTTGCAAAAATACCACTAAGCGTAAAACCAAAAGCTACACCATTTGTATGTAATGGTCTAAGCCTTCCAAATGTACCATATTCCCCTGCTAAGTTACTTAACTCTGGAAATGCGAGTTGAAACGCTATGATTACACCTACTAGCATACCGATGATACCAAACAAAATCGTAGCAAAAGTAAATAGTTTTGCCACTGAGTAATCATACTCAAGTTGTGCATTGCTTTGCATCAATACCTCCTCTTAAAATTTTGATAGAATAGTAACAAAATGTGACTATCTAGCTTTAATCTTATAAAGATAACCATTAATATATACTTAAAAATATAATAAATATGATTGATAATAGATTAGTTTCTTAGTTTGTAATATATAGATAAAAGATATTTATTTAAAAGTGTTTAATAATATTTAAAAGAGATAAAATTACTCTTTTATGCTCTCTTTTCTCCTAGCTTTTTTCTCTTTTAACTCTTTAACTTTTCTCTCTTTTTCAACAGCTCTTTGTAAATCTTCTTCACTATCAAAGAGTAATCCGTCCATCATTTTTTTATTATCTTCAAATTGACCACCCCTTACAGCCCATATAAAAATACCTAAAAGTGTAAAACTTACAATAATTCCTACACCCAACTCTAACATTAATATACTATTCAAATTAACTCCTTAAGTTATATTGATATTTTTTCTCTTTCGTATGGTATAATAACCAAAATTAAAAACATATTGAAAAGGGAATATCCGTGCAAAAAGAACCAATGTTAAAAGCTACATTTGAAAAGTTATCAAAAGAGTTAGAACAGCTTAAAACTGTAGAGAGAGGTGCTATTGCTAAAATTATTGATACAGCAAGAGAACTTGGTGATTTAAAAGAGAATGCAGAGTACCACGCAGCTAAAGATAAGCAGGGTCTTATGGAAGCTAGAATTATAGAACTAACCGATTTAGTAGGAAGAGCGCATGTTATAGACCCCTCAACTCTTCCTCATAAAAGAGTTAGTTTTGGCTCAACTGTTGAACTTATTGACCAAGAAGATGATAGTGAAATTTGCTATACGATAGTAGGTTCACAAGAGTCAGACCCTGAAAATGGTCTAATCTCTATTGGTTCACCAATGGGAAAAGCTCTTTTAGGAAAAGAAGAGGGTGATGAAGTTGAAATTAATCTTCCAAGTGGTAAAAAAGTTTTTGACATTGAAGATATATCTTGTATGAAAGATATATAAATGATAAGCGTTGGAGTAGTTGGAGCTAGTGGATATACTGGCTTAGAATTAATTAAAATGATTATTAATCACCCTAAATTTGAGTTAAAATATTTAGCCACAACAACAGGTGATAGCATAATTGAGCAATTACACCCATCATTAGAGGGTGTAATTACTCATAATGTAGAAAAAGCTTCTATAGAAGGTGTAATAGATAGTTGTGAATTGGTCTTTTTAGCACTTCCTCATAAAGCATCAATGGGTTTTGCTAAAGGGTTAATTGATGCTGGTATTAAAGTAGTTGATTTATCTGCTGATTATAGACTAGATTTAGAAACTTATGAAAAATACTACTGCAGACATGAAGATGCAAGGCATTTAAACTCTAGTGTTTATGGTCTTATAGAGTATTATAGAGAAGATTTAAAAAAAGCCAAGCTTGTAGCAGGGCCAGGTTGTTATCCAACTGCTACACTTTTAGGAATTTTACCATTTATTCCATATATTGATACTACTGTACCACTATTTGTAGATGCAAAATCAGGAGTTAGTGGAGCAGGTAAAAAATTATCTACTACAACACATTTTGTAACTATTAATGATAATATATTTGCTTATAATCCTTTAAAACATAGACATGCACCTGAAATTACTGAAAAAATAGAAAAAATTCATGGAGCAAAAATAAATGTAAATTTTGTACCACACTTAATACCTGCAACTAGGGGAGAGTTAGTTAGTATCTATGCTGTTTTAAAAGAGGATATTAATCCATTAGAGATACTTAAAAAACATTATGCTAATGATAAATTTATTAGAATTAGAGAAAAACCAGTTGATATAAAAAGCACAGCAGGAACACATTTTTGTGATATATATGCACAAAAAAATCAAAATGCACTATTTATAAGTTCTGCTATAGATAATCTTCTTCGAGGAGCATCATCACAAGCATTGGTAGCTGGAAATTTAATGTGTGGGTTTGATGAGGGGTTAGGAGTACCAACTATATCTTATATGCCTTAAATTATAAAATATTCTATGTTAAAAAGTGTTCTTTAATTAAAAAAAGAGGATAATCTAATTTTTAAAATTAAGGAATATTATTATGCGTAAAACCAAAATAGTGATAACTGTAGGACCTGCAACATCATCATTTGAGATGATAAAAAAATTAATTCTTAAAGGGGTTAATGTCTTTAGATTAAATTTTTCTCATGGTGACCATGATACACACTTAGAAAGTATAAAAACCATAAGACAAGTATCAAAAGAGTTAAAAAAAGAGGTTGCTATACTTCAAGATATTTCAGGACCTAAAGTTCGTATAGGAGATATTGATGGAGTATTACAACTTACAAAAGGTGATACTATAAAATTAACTAAAGAAGATAGTGATAATAGACTAAGTTTAAAACTATCTTATCCTAGAATTATAGATATGGTTAATATTGGAGAAGAGGTATTTTTTGCAGATGGAACAATTCAAACAGTAGTTATACATAAAGATAAAGATTATTTAGAACTAAAATTACTAAATAGTGGAGAGTTAACTTCAAGAAAAGGTGTAAATTTTCCAAAAACCAAATTAAAAATTTCTGCAATTACCAATAAAGATAGAAAAGATATAGCCTTTGGTGCAAAAAATGGTATTGATATTGTAGCTCTCTCTTTTGTTCAAAATAGAGAAGATATTTTAAATGCAAAAGCTATTATGAAAGCTTATAAATTTACTCCTTTTATTGTCTCAAAAATAGAAACAGGTGAGGCAATTAATAATTTAGATGATATTTTAGACTTATCTGATGGGGTTATGGTAGCAAGAGGAGATTTAGGTGCAGAGTTTGGAGTTACTAAACTGCCAAGAATTCAAAAACGAATTATCTCTATAGCAAATGGGAGAAATAAACCCACTATTACAGCAACTCAAATGTTAACGAGTATGAAAGATAACCCTTTTCCAACAAGAGCTGAAGTCAGTGATATTGCAAATGCTGTTTATGATGGAACTGATGCTGTAATGTTAAGTGATGAGACAACAGTTGGAAAGTTTCCTATAGAAGCAGTTAAGGTTCTTCATGATACTATTAAAGATGTGGAGAAAGATTATCCATATTTTAAATCATTTAATACACTTAATAAAGCTGATGCAGTCTCAAAATCAGCTGTAGAGTTAGCTAAAAACTTAGATAAAGAGGCTTTAGTCTCATTTACTCTTTCAGGAATGTCAGCTCAAACACTCTCTAAATATAGACCAAAACAGTCTATTTATGCCATAAGCCATAGTTTAGAAACACATAGAAAGCTTAGTTTAGTTTGGGGAGTAAATCCTCTTTTTATGATGGATAAAGTAATAAATCCAACTAGACTTATTTATGACTTTGTTCAAAAAATCCTAGAAGAGGAGTATGCTACTATGGAGAGTAGATTTATTATTACAATGGGTGCAGTAACAGGAGAACTAGGTTCAACTAATTTTATACGGCTACTTAATCGTGAAGGAATGGAGGCTATTTTAGCTTCGGAGTTTTAATGTAGATTTTGTATTTATACATTTCATCAAATTTGAGATGTATAATCTTAAAAAGTTGTGATGTTATAGTAAATTTAAGAACTAAACTTTTTAAACCTCTCTAAAATATCAATAAACTCACTACTTAAATAACTATAGACTTTATCTTCTATATCTTTTGGAATGCCATAATAGGCTTCTGCAATTCCTCCTGATATTGCTCCCATTGTATCTGCATCTCCTCCTAAAGAGATAGCATTCCTTATACAATCTTCGTAAGAGTTTGCATCTAAAAAACATATTATTGACTCAGGTACTGATTTTTGACAAGATACCTCAAATTGGTAATTTGGTCTAATTTCATCTACAGTTCTATCTAAGTTATATTTAAATCTATCAGATATTTCCCTTCTTATTTCCTCTTTTGTTGCCCCTTTTCTTGCCATAAAAATAGCTAATGCTATTGATTTTGCTCCTTTAATTCCCTCTATATGATTATGTGTTATTTCAGCAGATTTTTGAGCCTCTTCTAAAACTTTTTCTTGACTATTAAAAGCCCATGCAATAGGTGAAACTCTCATTGCAGAACCATTTCCCCATGAATTATAAGGTTTATATTCCTCTCCTTTTAACCATCTTCTAAAATTTCCACCATAACCTACATTAGGATATTTTAATCCAAAATCTATTATATTATTAAGATATGGCTCTTTATCTAATATTGATTTAGCTATTGCCATGCTTAAGACGGTATCATCTGTAAAACGACTACCTTTTGGAAAAAGTTCAAACTCTTTTGTTTTTACAGCATTAAACTCATAAGTTGAACCAATAATATCACCTGCTATTGCTCCTAACATTTTATATCCTTTTTTAATATTATAACCAAAGAAGATATTTTATTCAATATCTTTAAATATATGCTCATTCACTCAAAAATATGCACAGCCAACCAAACACTACCTCTCTCCATTTTCAAAATCTGATGAGCTGTTTTAGCTGGAATAAAGAAAGTTTCTCCTTTAGTTAAAGTTACCTCTTTTTGTTCAACTCTTAAAGTTACCCTACCATCTAATAAAACTACCCACTCATCTTCATCTTGACAATATTCTATAGAATTAAAATCATTAGAACTTACAATACGAACTATTTTTATATTTTTGTATTCTAATAGAGTAGTAAACTCTTCACCTTTTTTTGGGATTTTATAGTTAAATAGGTTCATATCTTAACTCTCTATTTTAGAGATAAACTCCCCATAAACTTTAGCTAAAGCAATATTAACTTCACTAATTTTAACTCTAATTTTATCAAATAGCATTAAATTATCACCTCTTAGATTAATAGTAACTCCATCTATTTCGGCTTCTAAAATAGCTTTTGCACTCTCTCCTACTTCAATAACTCTAGCATTAAACTCTTTACCTATTTTAGTTTCTGCCCATCTAGCAAGTTTTCTATCTCTAAAATCCCACTCTGCTTTTGTGGACTCTCTTTCAAGTTCAGAGACTCTTGCACTTAGTGGCTCTATATTTCTTAGAAGATAATCCATTTGTTCCTTATTATCTTTCAGTTGTGCCTTTATTAAACGGTGTAGAATAAGGTCAGAGTATCTTCTAATTGGTGATGTAAAGTGTGAGTAGTGGCTAAATCCTAAACCAAAATGTCCCTCATTATAGGCTGAATATGTAGCCTGTTTTAGAGATTTAATAATCATCTCATCAACCTCACTTGCAAGTCCCAAATTTTTAGCCTCTTTTTGAATTGCTTTTATTAGAGATGGAGCATCTTCATACTCTTTTACAAATAGTCCAATAGTAGCTAAATCATTTAAAAGCTCTTCTAATTTTGTAAGTTGTGGTGGCAAATGAACCCTAAATATCCCATATTCAAACCTTTTAGCACTTGCTCTATTGGCTAAAAGCATACACTCTTCTATTAATGAGTGTGATGGTGTGCCTGTCTCTATTTGGGTTTTAACTAAATTATGTTCACTATCAATAGTTAGTTTTATCTCTTCACTTCTAAAATCAAATCCACTTTCTAATCTCTTTTCTCTAAGTCTCTTAGTTATCTTTTGAAGAGGAAGAAGATATTTTAAAATTCTTTTTTCATGCTCTTTCAGTACATTTAAGCCTTGATTTTCTATAATTTTATCCACCTCATTATAATTAAATCTTCTTTTAGAGTGTATAATTGCCTCAAAAAACTCCTCTTTTATAGGCTCTAGGCTACTCTTATCTAACTCTATTTTTGCTACAAATGCTAATCTATCAACACTAGGTTTTAGAGAACAGATATTTTCACTAAGCTCTCTTGGTAACATTGGAAAAGATTTATGTGGTAGATAAGTAGTAAATCCTCTTCTTTTTGCCTCTTGGTCAATAGGGCTAAAATAATCAATATAAAAACTTACATCTGCAATAGCCACATATAGAGTATAATTTTCTAAATCAAAATAGATAGCATCATCAAAATCTTTAGCAGTTACAGGGTCAATAGTACAAAAGTCTAAATCTCTTAAATCCACTCTATTTTTATGCTCTTCGACTTTAACTTCATTCTCCACCTCTTTAGCTTGATTTAGACAATCCTCTTCAAACTTATCTGCTCTATTAAATAGTTCTAAAGATATTCTCTCATCCACTTTAGGGTCTCCTAAATGCCCAAAAACCTCTAAAACCCTATCTGTTAAACTATCAACTCTCATAACAGTTCCAATTTTAAAGGCTTTTAAATCCATACCCTCCATAATAGCATTAGTTGGAATGTTTGTTTTTATATTTAGTGTCTCAAATATACCCTGTTCATTAATATTGGTATATACAATATTAAATATATGTGCCACTTTTACAATTAAAACAACCTTTGCAGATGCTCTTCCTCTTCTAGCTATTACTCTTTTTACTACAACAGTATCACCAAAATTGGCATCTTTTAAATCATTAGGCTCTATAAGTAAATCTTTTTGCTTCTTTGAGGAGGCTTCAACAAAACCTTTTCCCTGCTTATTAATATATAATTTTCCTACTCTATATAGAGATTTAAGTCTCCACAACCCATCTATCTCTTCTATAGCATTAAGATTTTTTAGAGTTTGAAATGAGTTTATATCCTCTTGTTCTAAATCACTTTCTTTAAAACCTTTAGTTAACTGTATTGCAAATGGGTTCAAATTGATGCCTTTATTAATAAAATTGTGATATTATAGCAAATTTTAGGAGTATATTAATGGTTTAAATGTAGTAGGAGAAGCTGGATTTTTAACTTATACTTTTAATAATTTTCCTCAATGACTCTTTTAAATAGTTACTATTATTTTCATCATTATACTCTGGAAAATTTGATATATATCCTCTATCTACTATTCCATTTGCAGTTTTTAATATAAGATTATTATAATCTTTTTCAACTTTTATTTTATCTATTTTTGTATCCATAATCTCTTTTAGAGTTAAACCATTACGGTATTTTATAACTCCATTAAACTCTTGATACCAAGTAAGCCCAAAAATAATAGCAGGTTTTTCAACCATTAAAGCTTCCCAACCAGCAGTTCCTGTAATAGTGGCTACAAACTCACAACTATTAATTAAATCAAAACTATTAACCTCTTTAGAGATATATATAGCATTTTTAATAAGAGATAATCTTTTAAAAAAGTACTCCCCTCTATGCCCCTCTAACTGCTTTGGGTTCTCTTTAACATATATAACCCAATCTTTTGGGATAATATTTGATATTTTCTCTATGGCTAAAATTTGGTCTGTATAAATCCCACCTAAAGTAGATGTTGTCATCTCTGGTTGCATCTGTAAAGGAAAATATACACTCTTTTTTGAACTATCTATAGAGGTTCGTTTTAATCTATTATAGTTATATTTAAATTCTAAACAGTCAATATAACTCTTAATTAATCCTAAAAATGTCATTCGTCCAACACTTCTAAATATATATCTTCTAAGCTTTTGTATTAAAGTAAAGTTACAACTTCTATATTTTAATTTTATATTTTTCATATAGAATTGAACCTTTTGCATACCAAAATGAACCTTTTGATATGGATAATCAAATTGAACCTTAGATGTATTAAATTTTCCAAAATCTTCTAATTTAGTAATATAATAAAAACGGTTAGGAATTAAAGATTGATACATTAAAACCATTTTAATATTTTTATATTTTGCAATAACTGTTAAAAGATAATCACTTCCAAAGTGAGGAAACATATAAAATAGCATTAATTCAATTTTTTCTCTATCTAAAAGTTCAGAAAAATAATCAAAAAAGTAGTTATATAGATTAATAGCCTCTTGGTGAGTAATGGCATATTGAGATGGATTTCTTGAAAACATATCTAAAAATATAGTAAAAGCTTCTTTATACACCTTATTATAAATATCACTATTTAATCCACTATAAGGATTTTTCTCTACTCTTACCCGTCTTAATTTTCCTATATTAATGCTGTTTTCTCTATTTTTACCTATCCAAACTTTAATATTAATTAGACCATCTCTTTCTAACTCTTTAATAGCTTTAGTTTGACTTTTCCAGTGCATTCCATATATTAGTGTATTCATCTACTTATAACCTTTGATGGTAATCTATTTTCAGAGACAATCCCTATTTTTTTAAGTAACTCTATCTCTTTATCTTTAAAAATAAACTTTTTATACTCTTCTTTTAGTTTACCATTTATATATTTTTTAACAAGCACTCTATAGTGGTCTCCCATTTTAACATTTGGAAAATTATCTAAAACCTCTTTTCTAGTAAGTACTCTTTTTTCAAACTGCTTATAGCTTCTAATTGGATAATGATAATTTTTAATAGTGCTACAATTTTTTTTATTCCAAAATGCAATATGTTCAGCCGAATGATTTCCTGAATTTATTTTTATAACTCCATGTGGATTAATTATTACTTTTCTACTAGCTTGACCTAAAAGAACAGATATATCTTCTCTTTTAGCTACTCTATAATTTATTTGATTAGAGACTTCATAAATAGAGTTAAAAAAAACATCTTCTTTCTCTATTGACTCAATAGGAGGTATTATATTAAATCTATCTACTCTTAAAATAGCACCTTTAAAATTTAAATGCTCTTTTAAAGAGTCGCCACTATTTGGTATCCAAAACTCATCAGCATCATTATTAATAATCCAATCAGGTTTATATATCTTTTTTGCCAAAAATGCTAATTTTGTCATAAATTTTTTCTGTTGATAGTACCCTTTTTCATCTACAATAGTTATCTCAAACTCGTTTTGAAGCTTAGATAAAATCTCTCTAGTCCCATCATTTGAGCCATTATCCATAATAACAAAAGCATCAACTCCTAAACTAGCATGAGTTCTAATATTAGCTTCTATAATATCAGCTTCATTTTTAACTAATATAGTCATAACTAATGTAATATTATTTGGCTCAAATTTATGTGTAAAATAATCTAACATATATAATCCTTAAAAGTAGAGACTCATTTTACAAACACTATTTGTAATTTTTACTTAATTATCTGATTTGTTTTGATATAATCTCACTAAATTATAGGGAGTCATTAATGATAGGAATTGTAGATTATAATATGGGAAACTTAGCATCAGTTATAAATGGATTTAAAAAAATGGGTGCAGATATTGCTATAGAGAGTAACCCTAAAAAATTAAAAAATTATAGTAAACTAATTTTACCTGGTGTTGGAGCTTTTGGTGATGCAATGGAACATTTAAAGCAAAACGGAATGGATAGTGCTATAAAAGAGTATGCTAGTAGTGGAAAACCTCTAATTGGTATTTGTCTTGGTATGCAACTTCTATTTGAGAGTAGTGAAGAGTTTGGAGACCATAAAGGGTTAGGTTTAATTGAGGGGAAAGTAGTAGCATTTAAACAAGATAAATTTGACCATAAATTAAAAGTTCCACAAATGGGTTGGAATGAGCTATTTATTCAAAAAGAGACTCCTATTTTTAAAAATCTTCCAAAAGAGTTTTATCTATATTTTGTTCACTCATATCATGTAGAATGTAGAGATGAGTATGCAATAGGTAAAACCTATTATGGATATGAGTTTGTAAGTGCTGTTCAAAAAGATAATATATATGGAATACAACCACACCCAGAGAAGAGCCATAATAACGGCTTAAAGATTATAGAGAATTTTATAAAGCTATAAAAAAAAGGATAACCAATGAGTGAACATTTTATTAGAGAGATAGAGATTAAAAATTTTAAATGTTTTAAAGATTTTAAAGCAGAGGGCTTTGGAAGAGTTAATCTTATTGGTGGAAAAAATAATGTTGGGAAGACGGCTTTTATGGAGGCTGTTTATATTACTAATTCTAAAAAAAATTTAAGAAATATTATTAGTACACGATATGTAGCAGATATTCTATGGGATTTGTGGAGAGAAATTGGAAAAAAATTTATTAATAATTTTATAAAAGAAAAAATAGAAAGTTATGAAAAAATTAAACTAAAAACTAATATAGATAATTTAAATATAAATATAGTATTTAAAAGTAGTAATAAAGCTACTAAAAATATATATGAGAATTTATATAGTTCAATTATTAAAAATGAGTTAGAGGATAGATTAGATAGCTATATAAAAGAGTTTGATGAAAATATTGAAAAATTTAGAATTATAAATAGTCAACCATATTGCAAAAAAAATGGAAAATTTTACAATTTAAATGAGTTTGGAGATGGTTTAGGAAAATTTATCTATTTTATAATGCTTTTATTATCAGAAAAAGAGAGCATTATTTTATTAGATGAGATGGAAAATGGAATACACTATACTCAATTAGATAGATTATGGGAAATAATTTTAACTATATCAAAAGAGCAAAATATACAAGTATTGGCAACAACCCATTCAAAAGAGTGTATAGAGTCTTATGCAAGAGTTGCTAAAAAGTTAGAAGATAGAGAGATAACATTTATAGAGATGTGTAAAAGAGAAGAAGATATAAAAGCATTTGTTTATCCTTATGACTGGTTTATAGATGAAATAGAACAAGAACATGAGGTGCGTGGATGTCTTTAAGAATTTTTGTTGAAGGAAATGATGATAAAAATTTTATAATCAAACTTTTAAACGACCTCAAAAGAAATAGAGAGATATTAGATATAGAAAAACTAAAACTAAATAAAAAACCTATAGCAAATTTATATAGAGACTTATATCCCTATCCTCAATTTGATTTTAAAGATAAAAGGTTTCAACTACTAAAAGAAAAACTAAAAAACTTATTTAAGGAAAGAATATGACAATATTACCAGCAATAGACCTAAAAGATGGAAAAGCTGTAAGACTTAGTAAAGGACTTATGGATAGTGCTAAGATTTATAGCGACGAGCCATGGCAAGTGGCTAAAAGATTTGAAGAGCTTGGAAGTGAGTGGTTACATTTAGTAGATTTAAATGGAGCATTTGCAGGTGAGCCTAAAAATTTAGAGCAGATTAAAAAGATTAGAGAGAATTGTAATTTAAAATTAGAACTTGGTGGTGGAATTCGTGATGAAGAGACTATTAAGATGTATTTGAAACTTGGAATTGATAGATTGATTTTAGGTTCTATTGCTGTAAAAGACCCACAGTTTGTTAAAGATATGGCAAAAAAGTATCCAATAGTTGTAGGAATTGATGCTATTAATGGTATGGTAGCAGTTGAAGGTTGGGGTGAAGTTAGTGATATGAAAGCTACAGATTTGGCTAAAGAGTTTGCTAATGCTGGAGTTGAGGCTATAATTTGTACTGATGTTGGAAGAGATGGAATGTTAAGTGGAGTTAATATCGGTTTTACTTTAGATATAGCTAGGGCTAGTGGAGTAGAAACTATTGCTAGTGGTGGGCTTAAAGATATTGAGGACATTAAAAAGCTAATAGATGCAGGAGCTGATGGTACTATTGTTGGTAAAGCATTTTATGAGGGAACTTTAGACCTTGAAGAGGCATTTAGATTAGTAAAAGGATAGGATTATGAAAGATAAATATTATGAATTAACCATAACTTTAAAAAAAGAGGATTTTGTAGAGTTTATTGCTGATTTTATTGCAAATATTGCAGGTGATGGGTTAGAAATAGAACGAGATAAAATTATTATAAGAAGTGAAAATAGTGTAGAGTATATTAAAGATGCAGTAAACTCTTTAATAGGAACTTTGGGCAATAGTATAGATATAGAGTATAAAATAGAACAAAAAGATAATGAAGATTGGATACTAAACTATCAAAATTCTGTAGAACCTATAGAAGTTGGAAAATTTTATATATATCCAAGTTGGTATGAGAAAAAAGAGGGTAAAATAAATATTAAATTAGACCCAGCGTTAGCTTTTGGTTCAGGTCATCATGCAACAACTTTTAGCTGTTTAGAGGCTATTGAAGAGTTTGTAAAAGAAGATGATAGAGTTTTAGATGTTGGGTGTGGAAGTGGAATTTTAGGTTTAGCTTGTAAAAAAATAGGTGCTAAAATAGACCTTTGCGATACCGACCCAATATCTGTTGATAGTTGTGAGAAAAACTTTGCACTAAATGGAGCAGAGTATAATGAACTTTGGGAAGGTTCTGCAAATATGGCAAAAGGTAAGTATGATGTGGTAATTGCTAATATTATTGCTGATGTGCTTAAATTTATAGATAATGACCTAAAAAAAGTTTTAAAAAGAGGTGGTATATTAATGCTTTCAGGTATTTTAGATACAAAAGAGAAATCAGTAACAGAAGTATATAGCAACTTAGAGTTACTAAAAAGAAAACAGAAAGATGAGTGGATAACACTTATCTATAAAAAAGTATAAGGAAAATAGAAGAACAAAATGAATAATCAAAACGACAATAGAGATAACAACAACAATAACAATAATAACTTTTTTAATGACAATCCACTACTAGCATTTGCCATTTTTTCAGTAGTTATTATTATTCTTTTTAAATCATTTATAGGTGAAGGAGAGAATGGATTTAGTGATTTAATGGGTAATCCTCAAATTAAACAGACTAAACATGTAAAATACTCCGATATAAAACAGTATATTAAAGAGGATAAAGTAAGCTCTGTAAAAATCACAAGTAGTACTATAGAGGCAGTTGATAAAAGTGGAACTATTAAATTTGTAGCTGGAAATGTTCCTGCATTTGATGAGAAGCTTATTCCACTATTAGAAGAGAAAAATATACCTTATGAGGGGCGTATTGGAGATGGGATAGTCTCTCAACTTATTAGTATGCTTCTTCCTATATTTATCTTTTTTGGTATTTGGTTATTTATTGCTAAGAAAATGAGTAAAGGTATGGGTGGTATTTTAGGTGCTGGGAAATCAGATAAACTTATTAATTCAGAGAGACCTGATGTAAAATTTGATGATGTTCAAGGTGTTCAAGAGGCAAAAGATGAGGTAGTTGAAATTGTGGACTTCCTTAAATATCCTGAAAGATATATTGAACTAGGGGCTAAAATCCCTAAAGGACTTCTTTTAGTAGGCCCTCCAGGTACAGGTAAGACACTTTTAGCAAAAGCTGTAGCAGGTGAGGCAGAAGTTCCATTCTTTTCTGTGAGTGGTTCAGGTTTTATTGAGATGTTTGTAGGGGTTGGTGCTAGTCGTGTTAGAGACCTATTTGAACAGGCTAAAAGAAATGCTCCATCTATTATATTTATTGATGAGATTGATGCTATTGGAAAAAGTCGTGCTAGTGGTGGACAGATGGGTGGAAATGATGAGAGAGAACAGACTCTAAATCAACTCTTAGCTGAAATGGACGGATTTGGAACAGATACACCAGTAATTGTCCTTGCAGCAACCAATAGACCCGAAACCCTTGATGCTGCACTTATGAGAGCTGGGCGATTTGATAGACAAGTTTTAGTTGATAAACCAGATTTTGCAGGACGACTTGCTATTTTAAAAGTACACTCAAAAGATGTAAAGTTAGATGAGAGTGTCGATTTAGAAATAGTAGCAAAACAGACAGCAGGACTTGCAGGAGCAGATTTAGCCAATATTATTAATGAGTCAGCACTTTTAGCAGGACGAGCTAATAAAAAGACCATTGAACAAGATGATTTATTAGAAGCTATTGAAAGAGCATTTGTTGGACTTGAAAAGAAAAACAGAAAAGTATCTGATGTAGAGAAAAGAATAGTAGCATATCATGAGAGTGGACATGCACTTATGGCTGAACTTACCGAAGGTGCTAGAAGAGTTACTAAAGTATCTATTATTCCAAGAGGATTAGGGGCATTAGGATACACCTTACATCTTCCAGATGATGAAGATAGATTTTTAAAACAGAAACATGAACTTTTAGCTGAAATAGATGTACTTTTAGGTGGAAGAGCTGCTGAAGAGGTATTTTTAGGTGAAATTAGTACAGGTGCAGGAAATGACTTAGATAGAGCAACAGCTATTTTAAAAGATATGATTTCAGTTTACGGAATGAGTGATGTAGCTGGATTAATGGTATTATCAAGAACTCAAAGCTCATTTTTAGGTGGTGGAATGGTATCTAATGACTATAGTGAAAAGATGGCAGAGGCTATCGATGAACATATCAAAAAAACACTAAATGAGAGATACAGTTTTGTTAAAGATACTCTAAAAGAGTATGATGGAGCTATTGAAGAGATGAGTGCTGTTTTACTTGATGTTGAAGTTATAGAGGGTTCAAAGGTTCAAGAGATTATTGTAGCTTATGAAGAGAAAAATGATATGAAATCAAGAATGGTTCATATTAAAAGAGATGAGTAGATCTATTTACAAAAAGAGCTAAAAGTAAAAGTAGATATTTTAAAGGAAAAATTAATGAAGTTGGATATAATTAGTAGAAAATAGGACTCACATTGAATACAAAAGAAAAACTAAAAAATCTACTAACAGTAGAGATTATTCCAGACTTAGAAGAGGCTATTGATGAGATGTTTTCTATGATAGAAAAAGCTAAAATGGCTTCTATTGCAGATAAAGAGGAACTTAAAGACCTTCAAGAGATGCACAGTGAATGTAAAGATATAGTTAAAGAGTTAGATGCAGATGAAATGGCTGAAGATGAAGCTGAAGAGATTTTAAAAGAGTTAATGGATGCTAAAACTTTAGAGTAAAATACTCTAAAGTTTTAAAATAAGATTTACATCTTAGATAAGTATAAAAGTCCAAAGATAATTACAGTTAATAGTAATCCTGTTTTAAAAAAACTTTTTATAGCTAAATCCTCTTTCAAATCGTGATTAAAATAATCACCTTCTATTAGTCTAATCTTATTTTTGTATGAAACTGACAATTGAATTCCCCTATAGTTTTATTATAAACAAAATATTACCCAAAATATGCTTTTATTCTGAGTTTTAAATAAAAATAATAATTTAATTGTCTCCAAAGTGATACCAAATGATACATTCTTTAATAAAATCTAACCATTTTGTCTATTAAAGTGTTCTAAAATTGTAGTAAGATGTAAAGACCTATCCTTATCTTCGTCCATCTCTTTAGATTGACATAGCTTACAAGCAGTTCCTGCATCAGTATCGTACATAAGAGTTTCTAAAGTATTATTTCCAGCTTTAATTGAGTCAATTATCTCACCTAAAGTCACATCAAAACACTCACATACTATATAATCTAGTCCAAAATCTTCAATATTCATAACTATTCCTAATTTTTAATTAAAATAAAATGTAATTTAACATATTTTACATTAATAGTAGTTAATTTAATCTATCAAAGATATAATATCGCATTTACAAAAGGTATATATTATGGAAAAAAGATTAGATGTTATTGACCTCTTTTTAAAACTACTTAGTGCAAAATCTATTACTCCTAATGATGGTGGACTTTTAAGTTATATAGAAGATTATCTATCAGATTTTGAAGCTACTTGGATTAATGAGGGTGGAGTTAAAAACCTATTTTTAACTAAAAAATTTTCAGAGGGCAAACATTTCTGTTTTGCAGGACATGTAGATGTAGTTCCAGCTGGTGATAATTGGGACACTAATCCATTTGTGCCTATGATAAAAGATGGATATATTTATGCTAGAGGTACGCAAGATATGAAAAGTGGTGTGGCATCTTTTGTTCAAGCGTGTAGAGATGTAAAAGAGTTTAATGGAAGATTATCTCTACTTTTAACTTCTGATGAAGAGGGAGATGGAACTTACGGTACCCAGATAGTATTACAATATTTACAAGATATAGATTTACTACCTGATTATTGTGTTATTGCTGAACCTACTTGTGAAGAGGTGTTTGGAGATACTATAAAGATTGGACGAAGAGGTTCTATTAATGGGTATTTAAAACTGAAAGGTTCACAAGGTCATGCAGCATATCCTGAAAAATCTGTTAATCCTGTTCATGATATAGCATCTATTTTAGGATATATAGCAGGACACGATTTAGATAATGGAGATGAAGATTTTGCTCCTAGTAAATTAGTAATTACTGATATAAGGGCAGGTATGGAGGTTACTAATGTGACTCCTCATGAACTTAATATGATGTTTAATGTCCGAAATTCAACTAAAACTACTAAAGAGAGTGTAGAAGAGTATATGCACAAAGTGTTTGAAGGGTTAGATTATGACCTTATTTTACAACAAGGCTCGTTTCCATTTGTAACAGACCATAACTCTTTAATTGTTAATAGATTAAGAGAGACTATAGAAGAGGTAACAGGAGTTAAAACTAAACTTTCAACGGCAGGAGGTACTAGTGACGGGCGACATATAGCACCTTATGGTATAGATGTTGTGGAGTTTGGTGTCATAAATGATAGAATTCATGGTATAAATGAACGAACAACTATTAAAGAAGTGGAGACTCTTTATAAAGTTTTTGTTAAGATGTTAGAAAGATTGTAAAAGGATACTAGATGACTAAAGAGATTAAAAAAGAAGATAAAGCTGTTATCGAGTTAAAACAGAAGATTGAAAAACTATTAGAGACTTACCATGCAAGAAAAGAGGAGC
This sequence comes from Campylobacteraceae bacterium, assembly GCA_027065385.1. GTDB lineage: Bacteria > Campylobacterota > Campylobacteria > Campylobacterales > Sulfurovaceae > UBA1140. Next base: position 31,786 of record JAMOOP010000082.1, read on the forward strand.
TTCAATGGGCTGATGATGATTGGGAAGTTGGTGAAATTCAAGAAGATTTAGATGGATACGCAAGAGAGATTAAAAAACTCAAAGCAAAAATAAAAGAGTATAAACAAACATAATATAAATTTAGCAACTAATAATGATATATGAAAGACCATCATTAACACAATATATTACTGCTAGACTTGTTACAATATCTATTTTTGTAACTATTATATACTCATTAACTATTACTGCTGTTCCTATTGAATACCAAACTAATTGGTTTCATATTGGACTTTTTATTTTATCTCTGCTTTTAATTCTATTTTCAGTACATATTGGTGCTAAAAAAGTTAAAAGAGAGTTAAAGATAGTAGAAAATTATCTCTCTGGTGTTAATAACTTTAGTAATCCAGAGGCACAATTTTTTACTTATGAATTTGAACAGATTAATCGTAAACTTATTCAAATTTTAAAAAAAGTAAAAAGAAATAATAGTAAAAAAAGAAAATATACAGCAAAAATCAAACTAAAAAATAGACAACGCTCCGATATGCTATCAGCCATAGCTCATGAGTTTAGAAATCCAATCTCATCTATTATGGGATATGCTCAAACTATTAATGATGACGATGATATTCCACCAACTTTACGAAAAAAATTCTTAACTAAAATATATAATAATGGTGAAAAGGTTGAAGAGCTTTTAAGCCGACTTCTTCTTTGGAATAAGTTTGAAAGTGGTGAGCAGAGATTACATATAAGTAGATTTAATATACAACCTCTTATAAGTGATATAGCCTCAAATTTAGAAGATAGATATAAAAATAGAGTAGTCTTAGTTGATAAAAGAAGCTTAATTATTAAAGCAGATAGAGCATTAATTGAGATAGTAATTAAAAATCTTATTGAGAATGGACTAAAATACTCTAAAGATGAGGTAAAAGTAAAAATAGATAGAAATAAAATATCTATTATTGATAGAGGGGTAGGAATATCACCTGAAAATATAGATAAAGTTACAAAAAAATTCTTTCGTACAGAAGAGCATAGTTGGGATAACTCTATGGGTTTAGGATTAGCTATAGTTAAGCAGATACTTAAACTTCATAATAGCTCATTACATATAAAAAGCCAAGAACATAACGGCTCTACATTCTTTTTCTCCATTTAATATAAATCTTTTTTACTATTATTATTTATTATATTTCTCAATAGCTTTTAACAAAAAAAAAGTGAGAATAATTGTTATCTTTTTTATATTAAACATAATAATCCTATCCCTTTTCATTGTCTTTTATTATAAAAAGTGCTAGTATAGTATCTATTAGTATAGATTATTTTACTATATAAAATATTTTTAACTTATAGTAATAATAATTATAAACTAAATTAATAGGAGGAAACATGAAACTAGGTTTTTTAGTTGACCTCAACCTTTGCATGGGTTGTAAAGGTTGTGAGGTTGCTTGTAAAGTTGAAAATGAAGTGCCACTTAGCTCGTGGCGTTTGCGTGTAAAATATATTGATATTGGAACATTCCCTGATACAAGCAGGTCTTTTACACCATTAAGATGTAACCATTGTGAAAATGCACCGTGTGAGAGAATTTGTCCTGTTTCGGCTCTTCATTATCTTGAAAATGGAATTGTAAATGTGGATAGTAGTAGATGTATTGGTTGTGCTGGTTGTATGATGGCATGTCCTTATGGAGCTATATATATGGACCCTGAGAGTAATACAGCTGATAAGTGTACTTATTGTGCGCATAGGGTAGAGAGTGGTATGATGCCAGCTTGTGTTGTAGCTTGTCCTGTTGAAGCTAATATATTTGGTGATGTAGAAGATGAAACTAGTCATATATCAAGATATATTATGGAGCATCAAGGAGCAGTTCAGGTTAGAAAACCTGAAAAACATACAAATCCTAAACACTACTATGTAGGTGGTGGAAATCAAACTCTTAATCCATTAGCTCATGAGAGGATTGAAGGTTATGGTCTATTTAATAATATTACTCACTTAAAACATGTAGGTGACCCAAATCACTCAATTTTAGATAGATTTACTACACCAATTTTTGGACATAAACATCTTGATAATAAAAGTTTTGTAGATATGCCAAATGACAATCATGAGTCACACGAAGAAGGAGGACACCACTAATGGAACATTCTGTTATAGAAGCAACTAAAGCTGTTGTAACACTAGATGTTGCACTTCCTGGAATTATCTGGGGTTGGATGATTACACTTAATATGTGGGCAAAAAGTATAGGTACTGGAGTTATTCTAGTTGGTGCTTTTTTACTATATAGACATAAAAAAGAGGAGTTATCAGGTCTTAGATGGAAGATGCCTCTTATATCATTTATATTTTTAAATATATTCTTACTATTTACCCTAGTTGACCTTCATCAGCCTTTAAGAATGATAAATATATTCTTACACCCACACTGGACTAGTGCAATTACAGTAGGTGCTTGGATGGCTTCACTATTTACAGGACTTATTACAATTATGGCACTTATTAGTTTCTTTGATGCTCATCCAGATGTAAGAAGACACTGCCCATTAGCTAATAGTTGTAGAAAAATGAGTGGTCTTTATGAGACTATTTTTCCATTTACTGTATTTTTAGCAATTCCTGTTACACTTTATACTGCTGTTATTATGGCAGAGAGTAGTGCTAGGGAGTTATGGCAAGCACCAACAGAGCTTACTCAAATGTTACTTGCTGCATTTATGGTAGGAAGTGCATCTTTAATTCTAATATCTGAAAATTGGAGTAAAGAGGCAAAAAGAGATTTAGCTTTAGTTCTAGCAGTTTCTGTATTTTTCTCATTTCTAATGTATATGGGTGAATATTTCTTCTCATTTAAATCAGCTGAAGCAGAAGCGACATTAGAGTTCGTTCATAGTGGTGGAGAGTATAATGTTCAATTTTGGTTTGCTATGGTTTTAGGGTATATTATTCCATTCTTTATTGCTATTGGTAATTTAAAAGAGGAGAATAGAACACTAATGAAGTTTGCAGCACTTACAGCTCTTATTGGTCTATACCTTGCAAAAGATGTGTGGCTAAAAATTCCACAAATGTTACCGTTAAGTTAAGGAGATAAAATATGGTTAAGAAAATGAATAAAGAACAATCTTCTTTCTTTGAGAGTAGAAGAATATTTTTAAAAGGAACTGCATACACCGTTGGTGGTGCTGTTGTGGCAAAGGGGGTATTTTCTACAGTTGTAGATACTCCAGCTTTTGCAGAAGATAGTAAATTTACAGCAACACCAGAGAGTCTATCTTTCTACCCACCATTTGAAGAGTGGGATAACTTTACCGAACTTGATGGTCAAGATTGGAAAAGAGGAGGTGTAAGTAGAAATGGTGTAGAGAGTGAAGAGAACCCTAATGGAATTAAAGCTGTTGATTATATGCTAGTTCCAACTGCTTGTTCTAACTGTGAAGCATCTTGTGGACTTACAGCATGGGTTGATATTACAGAGTATAAAAAGAGTAAAAATCCAAAAGACCTTATGGTTAGAAAATATATGGGTAACCCACTTCATTCAGGAAGTAGAGGTAGAAACTGTGCTAAAGGTTACGCTGCACAATCACAAATGTATGACCCAGATAGAATTCCATTTCCATTAAGAAGAGCACCTGGAAGTAAAAGAGGTGAAGGTAAATGGATAAGAAGTAGCTGGGACGATGCTATGAAAGAGATTGGTACAAAGGTAGCTTCACTTCTTAAAAAGGGTGATGAGGTATCTAAAAAGATGTTTATGTACCAAGTTGGACGACCAAATGAGAATGGATTTGGACCTAGAGTTCCTCAATCATTGGGTGTTGATGGTTGGAACTCTCACACTAATATTTGTTCAGCAGGTGCTAGAGAGGGAACAATTCAGTGGACAAATGATGATAGAAACTCACCAGATTGGTCTAATGCTAAACTTATCTTCTTACAATCTTCTCACGCAGCAGATGCTGGTCACTACTTCCAACAAGCAGCGGGAAGAATAGCTGAAGCTAGAAAAAAAGGTGCTAAACTTGTAGTTATGGACCCAAGATTATCAAATTCAGCTGGTATGGCAGACCTTTGGGTTCCATGTTGGCCTGGTACTGAAACAGCTCTATATCTATATCTTGCTAATAGAGTTTTAAATGAAAAAGGTATTAATGGAGAGGATTTAGTTAATCACAATTTTGTAAAAAATTGGGTAAACTGGGATAAACTTATGAGCAAAAAAGAGTATCTAGCTCTTTTAGTTGAAAAAGGTTATATCAAAGAGGTTCCACAAGGTGACACTTACGAAGATTTCATTAAGATGATTTCTGAAATGTACTCTCCTTATACACTTGAATTCGTAACAAAAGAGTGTAGAATTGAGGCTAGAACTGTAGAGAAACTTTATGATATGTTTATTGATGCAGGTGCTAGAGTAGCTACTTATATATGGAGAGCTGGACCTATTGCACATAGAGGTGGTTGGATGATAGCTAGAGCTGGTTTCTTACCTCTAGTTCTTCGTGGTGCAATGGCAGGAGACAAAGGTGGCGTTGGTCTTCATCACTGGCATGTAATCTCTGTTAATGGAAAAGGTCAATCTGCTACAGTTTCAGGTGAAAAGCCTAAAAAAGTTGATGTTTGGAATGAGTTAGCTTGGCCACCAGAGTATCCATTAAGCGCTTATGAGATGAGTTTCTTACTTCCTCACTTACTTCTTGATGATGAGTGGAGAGATAAGTGGAAAGCAAAAGGTCTTCAAGTTCCTGATAAGTTAGGTGTATATGTACCTAGAATTTATAACCCAGTATGGATTAACCCTGATGGCTTTAGATGGATAGAGGCTCTAAAAAGAGAAGATAAAGTAGAACTTAGCTTTAACCTATCTCCAACATGGTCAGAGACTAACTGGTATTGTGACTATGTACTTCCTGTAGGACTTGCAGGTGAGAGACATGACCAACACTCGGAAGCTACAGAACCTAAAAGATGGTTAAGCTTTAGACAACCAGCATTAAGAGTGGCATTAGAAAAAATGGGTTGGAAGCCTAAACACCCTGCAAGAGGAACACTTGAAGCTCACATGGCAGCAGGTCTTGGTGAAGTTTGGGAAGAGGTTGAATTTTGGTCTAACTTAATGGTTGAATATGTTGACCCTGATGGAAGTTTAGGTGTTAAAAAGTATTGGGCATCAAAAACAGACCCAACTAGAGCATGTACTATTGCAGAGTGGTATCAAGCAGCGTTTGATAATTTGCCAAATCTTAGAAAAACAGCTAAAGCTAAATATCCTAACTCTAAATATCCTAATTATGAGTTAATGAGAGATATGGGTACATGGTTAGAAGAGGATAATATCTATAGACCTCAAGAGAGACCACTTAAAAAAGAGGGTGATAACTATATAGCACATGGTCATAAATACCCAATTAGTGAAGTTAAAAAAGATGAGTTTGGTACTTTAATGGTTGAACACAATGGTAAAGAAAAAGCTATTGGTGTAGAGATTGATGGTGAGATTATGGACGGTTTTCATACATTAAGTAAAAAACTAGAGTTCTTCTCGGAGTGGTTTGCAGAGTGGAAATGGCCTGAATATGCTGTACCAATTTACCCAACAAATAAAGCTCAAAGAGAGAAGATGATACATCTAGTTTCTCAAGTTCACCATGACTATATGACAAAAGAGAATGAGTTTGCACTAAATACTGTATTTAGACTGCCATATAATATTCATACTCGTTCAGTTAACTCTAAACATCTTATGGAGATAAGTCAAAACCATAATCCAGTTTGGATACATACAACTGATGCTAAACGGTTAAATATTAAACAGGGTGATGCAATAAAAGTTACTATAACAGATACTCTTTCAGGTTTAGAGAGTGGATATTATATTGCTATGGCAGTTCCAACTGAAGCTACAATGCCTGGAGTTCTTGCAAACTCTCACCATGCAGGTAGATGGAAACTTAAAAATGCTGTTGAAATACCTGGATTTAACCATAAGTTAGGTGTAATGGGACTTGGTGCGCCACTTTATAATATGACAATGGACGGTAAAATTGGTACTCTTAAACCAAAACAGGGAATTGATGCAGGAATGATGGCAAGAGCTGACACTTGGCAGTTTAAAGAGTTCAATAAAGACCTTGATAATATTTGGTGGGACGGACTTAGTGGTTCATGGCAAAATGCAGTTGCCGCTCCACACCCAGACCCAATTGCAGGAAACCACGCTTGGCATCAAAAAGTAACTATTGAGTTAGCAAGTGAAGGAGATGTAATTGGTGATATTTATGTAAATTATGAAAATAATATGAAAGTATATAAAGAGTGGAGAGATAAACTAACAAGACCTCTTCAAGCTGGAGATACATTAAGAAGACCTCAACACATGAAAAGAACAGGACCTGCTATTTCAGATAAGGGTTACTCTGTTACTATTAAAGAATAGTCTCCTCTATTTGTGGGCATTTTTGCCCACAAAAACCTCCCATTTTTTTAAATCATAAACTTTTTTAATATTTGTTACCAATTTGTTATAACTTTGTAATAGAATATCTGCATTAAAATATAAAGGGGATTGTATGAACAATCTAATCAAGGTTATATTGGGTGCTGGGTTTGCTACAGCAGTAGCATATTTTGTGCATAGCTCATTTGGAAATCTGCCACATATAGAGTTTTTAATGATAGCTGGAGTATTTGGGGCTTATATGGCTATGAATATTGGTGCTAATGATGTGGCAAATAATGTAGGACCTGCTGTTGGTTCTGGAGCTATAACTATTGGTGGGGCAATATTAATTGCATCTATATTTGAAGCAAGTGGTGCTTTAATTGCAGGTGGTGATGTTGTAAGTACTATTAAAAAAGGTATTATTGACCCAGTTGCTTTTTCAGGTGACCCTATGATGTTTGTGTATGCAATGGCAGCGGCTCTACTTTCTGCTGCTTTATGGTTAAATCTTGCTACTTGGCTTAAAGCTCCAGTCTCTACTACTCACTCTATTGTTGGTGGTGTTATGGGTGCTGGTATTGCTGCTGGTGGATTTGCTATTGTATCTTGGGGAACTATGGGTAAGATTGTAGCATCTTGGATTATTTCTCCTTTGCTTGGTGGATTAATTGCTGCTGGATTTCTTTATATTATAAAATCAGAAATTTTACATAAAGAGAATAGATTAGAGTCTGCTAAAAAAGTAGTTCCTATTTTAGTATCTATTATGGCAATGGCATTTATTACATATTTAACTATTAAAGGGTTAAAACATATTTGGGGAGATATTTTAAATATATTACCATTTTTACCAGAGAGTAAAAAACCTTCAATTGGTGTAGCTCTTCTATTTGGTGCAATAGGTGCTGTTATTACTTATATTCTTATTAAACCTAGAATTAGTAAAAAGGTAGAGTCTCTTAAAAATGATAGAGTAGCAATTAATACACTATTTACTATACCTCTTATCTTTGCAGCTGCAATGTTAAGTTTTGCTCATGGAGCTAATGATGTGGCAAATGCTGTAGGACCTTTAGCTGCTATTTATGATGCTATAGCTCATACTACTATATCTGCAAAAGCTTCTATTCCCTTATGGGTAATGGTTGTAGGTGGTTTAGGTATATCTGTAGGTCTTGCACTATTTGGACCTAGACTTATTAAAACAGTTGGAAGTGAGATTACAGAGTTAGACCAAATGAGAGCATTTTCAATTATGATGGCAGCAGCCATTACTGTTGTAATTGCATCTCAATTAGGTCTTCCTGTATCTTCAACTCATATTGCAGTTGGTGGTGTATTTGGTGTTGGTTTCCTTAGAGAGTGGTTAGATAGAAAAGGAACAAATGAAAAGCATCAAGAGTTAAATGCACAACTTGCTATTGTAGATAAAGTTAAAAATGATTTAGCAAATGTAGGAGATAACTATAAAAGAAAAGTTGAACTTATGGAGCAACTAAAAATAGAGAAAAAGAGTGCTAAAAAGATAAAAAAAGAGCTTAGAGAAAATTATGTAAAAAGAGGTATGGTTAAAAAGATTATTTTAGCATGGATTATTACAGTACCAGTAGCAGCTATGCTTTCAGCTTTTGTTTTCTATATTTTAAAAGGTATGGGTGTTTAGCAGTAGTTTTATTATCAATTTGATATAATCTCGACAATATAATAAAGAGAGGGTATATATGTTTGATACATTAACTAGTAGTTTTAAAGGTGCTATAGATAAAATTCGTTTTTATGATGATGCAAAAGCACTTAAAAAGGCTATAACAGAACTTAAGAAATCACTTCTTAAGGCTGATGTTCACCATAAAGTTGTAAAAGAGCTTTTAAGTGTTGTAGAAAAAGAGACAAAAGATAAAGGGATTGGAAAAGAGAACTTTTTAAAAGCTCTTCAATCTCATTTAGAAAAGATATTAACGGCAAAAGGAAACCAAGGTTTTGTTTTTGCCTCTAAACCACCAACCATTGTTTTAATGATAGGACTTCAAGGTTCAGGAAAAACAACAACTACAGGTAAATTAGCCTATTTTTTAAAAGAGCAGAAAAAGAAAAAAGTTATGGTTGTAGCAGGAGACCTTCAAAGACTCGCTGCTGTGGAACAACTAAGACAAATAACTTCACAAATAGATGTAACTCTAATTGCAGATGAAAACTCAACTCCAGAAAAAATTGTGAAAGAGGCAATTAAAAAAGCTAAAAAAGAGCTTTATGATGTTGTTTTAATAGATACAGCAGGACGACTTGCTATAGATAATGAGTTAATGGACGAATTAGCCAATATTAAAAAAGTAGCAAATCCTGATGAACTATTTTATGTAGCTGATGCAATGACTGGTATGGATGCTGTTAGAACGGCTCAGACTTTTAAAGATAAAGTTGGAATAACAGGTGTAGTTTTAAGTAAATATGATGGTGACTCAAAAGGTGGAGTAGCACTTGGAATTGCTCATCAAGTTGGAGTTCCTCTTAGATTTATAGGTGCAGGTGAGAAAATACCTGATTTAGAGCAGTTTATACCTGATAGAATTGTATCTCGTTTAATGGGTGGAGGAGATTTAGAGTCTTTAGCAGAAAAAACAGCCAATATTATAGATGAAAAAAAGGCGAAACAGTTAACCAAAAAAATCAAGAAGGGTAAATTTAACTTTAATGACTTTTTAGAGCAGATGGAGTCTATGAAAAAGCTAGGAAGCATGAAATCTATTATGGGTATGATACCTGGTATGAGTGGAATGGCTAAACAGCTAGGTGATATGGATTTAGAAAACTCATCAGAGATTAAAATGATAAAAGCTATGATAAACTCTATGACAAAAAAAGAGAGAGAAAACCCAGAACTTTTAAATAATACAAGAAAAAGAAGATTAGCAAAAGGTGCAGGATTAAGTCAAATGCAGGTTAACCGTGTCTTAAAGCAGTTTAAAAATGCAGGTAAAATGGCAAAACAGCTTTCAGGAAAAGGTGGAATGAGACAGATGCAAGATATGATGAAACAGATGCAAGGTGGAGGAATTCCTAGATAGGTTTTAAAATAGGGTGTCTTTTCGGTATTAATGTAGGTCGGAAAAAGCTTAAAACAGCAATGGAGTATATTGATATTAAAGCCCTATATCCTAAGCATAAGACGACTCAGGCATATAAGGAACACTACAAATATAAGTACCTATTAAAAGAGTTTAAAAATGATAAAAATCAAGTCATTATTAATACTCCAAACAGAGTATGGAGTACCGATATTACCTATATAAAACTTCAGTAGTCGTCATTTTTTAAAATCCTTAAATTCCATCCTCTCAAAAACAAAAACTAATTCATCTCTTTTGGTCTTTAAATTTAAAAATATTTCAGATAAATATTCTAATCCATAAAGAAAAATTGTCATAGCTTTACGCCCATATTTTAGGGTTTTAATAGGCTTTTCATCATTCAACCACTCTCCGAGATTATGAGCCCAAACAAAGGCTAAACTAAGTATTGCAATCAGAGAATCTATCTTCTCATTTGCTGACATATGGGTCTCTTCAAGATTAAAACCTCTTTTTTTAAAAGCAGAAAAAAGCATCTCAATTTCCCACCGTTTTTTATAGTAACCAAGAGCCATTTCTTGTTTGATATTTCTAGCTAATATTAGATATTCATCTTTAAGTCTTAAAGCAATAATTGATAATCCCTTATAACCATAAACTCTCTTTTTTGTTTTGTAAAATGTATGTTCACCTATTTTTAAATTAGCAAATAGAGAATCTATTCTCAGACTTCCTTTACCAACTTTTAACCTGAATTCGATAAAAATTAAATTAATATAAGTCCCATACAAGTATTATTTTGAGAGCTTTTATTAATGGAATTAATAAGTAAAACTCTATCCTTTTCAGTAAAATTAATAGAAGGTTTTTTCT
>JAMOOP010000083.1 GCA_027065385.1 Campylobacteraceae bacterium
AGATGATGAATGTCTTAAAGATTTATGATGTTGATTCTCTTTTTGCCTTTAAAGAGCAGATTGGGGATATGATGGGATTGGATATTTAAGTTGTGTAGAAAGGTATGTAAAAATACATAAGTAAAACTAACAACTACCGCTGTATTATCGCTCAATATGATTTTTTATCATACATATCAAGGATTTTCGATATTTTTTTGAATTTCACTAAAAACTTTTTAGTGACCACTAGCCTGAAATTGCTATATATATGGTGGATTGATATTATATCACAATTAAAAACACAAGTCAATATTTTGAAATTTTTTTATTATGTAAATATTACTATTTAATAGTATATTTTTCTATAATATCACATATATATTAATGATACTCTATAGAGTTAAAATCATTAAAGCTTACAATGCTAATGATTTTTATAAGTTATAAATGACATTTTAAATCTTTGTATTATTTTTTTAAATTATGCTTGATTTGTATTAATCCTCTATTTAGAGGATTACTTTAAGATGATATTTTAAATTTAATATGTTCAGGAAAAGCTTTAGCTTTTAAAATAGATTTCCCTTTTAAAATCCTTAGACACTCTTGAATACCCTCACTAATACTAGGGTGTGGGTGAATTGTTTTCATAATGTCATTAACTCTTGTATGGTTATTCATAATTGTAGCTATATATATAATAGATATATCAGATTGTAAACCTCCTGCTCTTACTCCAAGTATTAGGGGGTTTTCCTCATTTGTTACTATGATTTTAAAAAATCCATCTGTCTCTCTCATAGCTATTGCCCTTGGTATTAAAGAGTGTTGGTATGTTATAACTTTATATGATATATTTTTCTCTTTACACTCTTTTTCTGTAAATCCAATGGCTGAAATTTCAGGATTAAAGAACATAATAGTTGAAATATTATGATAACTTAGTGGGTGTTGTATATCTCCTGCTATCGCCCTTGCTACAAATCTACCCTCCATCTCTGCAATATTAACTAGAGCCATATTTCCAGATATATCTCCTACAGCATATATATTTTTAGCTACTTGATATTTATTATCTACCTTTAATAGACCTCTTTTATCAACTTCTACTCTAATATTTTCTAATCCAATATCTTTAGTATTTGGTACTCTTCCAATAGATACAAATATAACTTCAACTGCAATTACCTCTGTGTGTCCGTCACTATAATCTAATACAACATCACAATGTTTATCGCACTCTCTTACCTCTCTTAAGGTAGCATCATGATGAATTACTCCAATATCTAAAAGTTTCTGATTTACATAACTACTTACATCATCATCTTCAAAGGGGATAACTCTCTTTTGTGAGTCTAGTAGATGTACTTTTGTCTGTCCAAAATTTGCAAAAACTGTGGCAAATTCACAACCAACAATTCCTGCACCAATAATTAATATGCTCTTTGGAAATTTTTTAAGAGATAGAATATAGTCAGAGTTTATAATTTTCTTACCATCAACTTTAAGCATTGGGTGAACTCTAGGAGATGAACCTGTAGCTATAACAAAACTATTAGCTTCAATTATAATCTCTTCTCCACTGCTCTTTTTAACTATAACTCTTTTAGAGTCTTTAAATTTTGCCCACCCATTAATAAGTGTAATACTCTTTTTACTATTTGGCTTTTTTGAAAAAGTCTCTATTTGAGAAAGTAGTTGATACTCTCTCTCCTCTATAGCCTCTTCTACTCTCTTTTTTATCTCTGTATAGTTTAGTTTTACATTAGATACCTTATATCCTCTATCTGTTCTTTTAACAGTAGCGTAGTTTCTTGAAAACTCCCATAGAGTTTTAGATACCAATACTCCACTAATTCCAGCACCACCTAAACTAGCACCTTCAATAATAGCAACATGATTACCATAATCATAAGAACGCATAGCCGTGGCAAATCCAGCTGGACCTGAACCTATTACACACACATCATATCTTAATATATCCAAATTTTCTCCTAAATTGGTGCTGAAAAAAAGTCAAAAAATAGTAAAAATACCACTGTTGACGCAACTAGAGTTGCAATCATAGCAGGTGTACCTTTTCTAAACCAAACGCCAGGTGTTATTGCTAAAGATGGGTCATTCTCTTTTTTTGCTAATCTCTCTGACAAAGTTACAATAAATACATTGGCAGTTGAACCTAAATGTGAACCATTTCCACCCATTCCTACACCAATAGCTAAAGCCCACCATAAAGGTGTTGCAGGAATTCCTTGTGCCTCAATACCTGCAATAATTGGTATCATGGCAGCTGTAAAAGGGATATTATCTATCATAGCTGAAAATATAGCTGATGTCCACATTAAAATAATAGTTGCCATCATAAGGTCAGACTTTACAAATGGCTCTATATTACTACCAATATACTCTAAAAAGTGTGTCTGTTCTACACCTCCTACTATTACAAATAGAGATATAAAAAAGGCTAATAGTGTAATTTCTATTGTTCCAAATGCTCCGTCGATATCAATAGTTGGTGCAAGAAATAGAATTAAAGTTAATCCAATAGTAGCTACCATCCAAGCGTCCCAATGGAATAGATGATGAAATATAAATAGAATTACCATTAAACCTAAAACCCATAAAGATACATTCCATGTGGTTTTATCCTTTATTTCACTCTTTTTATGTACTGAAAAATCCATAGTTTCAGGTTTTTGGCTTAACTCTTTTTTAAATAGAAACTTCAACGCAATAACAGTACTAATATAAGCTACAAGAACCACTCCACCCATGTGTGTAAAAAAAGTAGTAAAATCTATACCTTTGGCTGAACCTATCATTAAGTTTGGTGGGTCTCCAACTAAAGTGGCTACTCCTCCTGTATCTGAAAGTAGTGCAGCTGTTAAGAGATAAGGTATGGGACTTACTTTTAAAGAACTAGCAATCAATATAATAATTGGGCCAAAAATAACAACAGTTGTTACATTGTCTAACATTAAAGAGATAACTGCAACGGCTGTTCCCATTAATACCATAAGAGTATATAATCTACCTTTACTAAGATAGGCTATCTTATAAGCAATAGCTTCAAATCCTCCTGTTGGTATCATAATAGATACAATAGTCATCATAGCACCAAGTAAAAATACAACATTCCAATCAATAGCCTCAATAGCTTTTTGTGGAGAGTAGAAACCATAGATTTGACCTACAATAATCATACTCAACGCCCCAAGCATTGCAAACTTAGTTCTATGAAACCCATGTAACCCTTCGGTAAAAATACCTATAAATGTAACTCCCATAATAAGAGCAGAGAGTAACATAGGTGTATCAAAAATATAATGCTCCATCTACACTTTTACCATTGTTCGTCTCATATAGGCTATTTTACTTTGAAGTGGTAAATCTTTTGGGCAGTGGTCTTCACATGCTAAAAGTGACATACAACCAAATATTCCATTATCATCACCTATAATCTCATAAAAATCCTCATCAGTTCTTTTATCATGTGGGTCAATTTGAAACCTTGCTACTCTATTAAGCCCTACAGCTCCTACAAAATCTTCTCTCATAATAGCAGTAGAACAACTAGCAATACATAATCCACACTCAATACATCTATCAAGTTCAAATACATCTTGTGCCACTTGTGGCTCTACTTTTTTCTCTATTTTAGTTATATCTGTTTTCTCTTTAGCTTCAATCCAACTATTTACCCTAATAGACATATTTTTCATCCATGAACCAGTATCAACTGATAAATCTTTAATAAGTTTAAATGTTGGAAGTGGTAAAAGCTCTATTTTCCCACTTTCAAACTCACTTGTTAATGTTTTACAAGCAAGTCTAGGTTTTCCATTAATAATCATTCCACAAGCACCACAAATTCCTGCACGGCAAACAAAATCAGAACTTAAATCATGGTCTATTGTTGATTTTATTTTAGTTAAAGCAATATAAAGAGTCATTCCAGGTGTCTCTTCAAGTTTATAATCAACAAATTCAGGTTTAGAGTGTTTATTAGATGGATTATATTTAAGAGCTGTTATAGTTATCTCTCTACTCATTTCTATCTCCTAATCTCTCATTTTTAGCTTTATATTCAGGCTGAAGTTCATAAGGCATTAACTTATCTTGAAGTTCAAATCTATCCCCTTTATGCTCCTCTTTTATCTTATCTACCTCATCTTGTCTCTTTTGGCTTAGAGGGTTTTCTATAATCTGCCCTTTTCTCCCATACCCTCTAAAAGCAGGAGGCACCTCCATCTTCATAATATCAAGCTCTTCATATTTTAAGGTTGGTTCTAAATCATTAGGATTTGCCCAATAACTAATAGTCTTATTTAGCCAATTTTTATCATCTCTTTTTAAATAATCTTCTCTATAATGTGCACCTCGACTCTCTGTTCTATCTCTTGCACCTTTTGCAACACAAAGAGCTACTTTTAACATCATTGGAACTTTATAAGCCTCTTCAAGTTCAGGATTTAATAATTTACACTTATTAGCCACTGTAATATGTTTAGTTTTTTCTAAAAGCTCACTAAGCTCTTTTACAGCATCATCTAAATCTTTACCATTTCTAAAGATACCAACTTTCTCTTGCATAATATTTCGCATTTTATCTTTAATATCATAGATTTTTTCATCTCCATCAAGGCTTAAAAGATAGTCTATATATTTTTCTTGTCTCTCTAACTCTTTTTCAACTACCTTTGTACCAATAACAATATCATTCTCTTTACAAAAATCTGCAAAATAGTTTCCAACAATCATACCTGCAACTACAGTTTCACTTACAGAGTTTCCACCAAGTCTATTAAATCCATGTAAATCCCAACAAGCCGACTCTCCTGCTGAAAATAGACCTTTTAAATTAACACTTTCACCTTTTGGGGTTACTCTAATTCCACCCATTGAGTAATGTTGCATAGGCAGAACTGGCATCCACCCCTTTTCTCCTTTATCTGCTGGGTCAATTCCATTAAAAGTTTTACTAATATCTTGAACATCTCTTAAGTTTTTCTCTATATGTTCACGACCTAAAATAGATATATCTAGCCACAAATGGTCACCATAAGGAGATTTAACCCCTTTACCCTTTTTAATATGTTCTAACATTCTACGACTTACAACATCACGACTTGCTAAATCTTTTTTTTCAGGTTCATAATCTGGCATAAATCTATAACCATCTTTATCTCTTAAAACTCCACCATCACCTCTACACCCCTCTGTTAAAAGTATTCCAGATGGAACAATAGGTGTTGGGTGAAACTGAATAGCCTCCATATTGGCTAAATATGCACCTGCCTCTAAAGCCATAGCGTGACCTGTACCTTTACAGATAGTAGCATTGGTTGACTGTTTATAAATTCTTCCATATCCACCAGTAGCTATTAGTGTACCTTTTGCCACATAGGCTGTAAGTTTTCCCGTTTTAAGGTCTCTTACTATTGCCCCAAAACATTGACTGTTTTGTGTAATAAGTGAAATTGCCTCTTTTTTATCTTCAATTACCACTCCTAGTCTCATAGCTTCATTAGTTACAGCATAAAGCATAGTGTGTCCTGTTGCATCAGATGTATAGCAAGTTCTCCACTTTTTAGTACCACCAAAGTCTCTAGCATTAATTAGTCCATGAGCTTCCTCTTTTTCGGTAATAGTTGTTCTTTTTGTATTAATAACAACTTCTCTATCACCTCCTTGAATACGAGTCCAAGGCACACCCCACGAAGCTAACTCTCTTATCGCTTTTGGTGCAGTATTAACAAACATTCTAGCTACCTCTTGGTCACAACCCCAGTCACTCCCCTTTACTGTATCGGCAAAGTGGACATCTTCATTATCACCTTCACCCATTACACCATTAGCTAAACTAGCCTGCATACCACCTTGGGCAGCTGATGAGTGTGACCGTTTAACAGGAACTAGACTTAAAACTATTGTATCTAACCCTTTAGCAGTTGTAGCAATAGCAGAACGAAGACCAGCTAAACCTCCACCAATAATTAGTGCTTCTGTATATTTAATTTTCATCTCTTACCTCTGTAGTAGGAACATATCTCTTCCCATACTCACTTTTATGTTCATATCCTATTTTAATATAAGTTATAAGAGAGAGCAGTCCCATAATAAGATAGATAGTTGTAACCACCTTAACAATCTTTCTAGTTTTTACTCTATTTGATTTTGGATTTTTACCATCAAACCAACCCCATTTCATAATAAGTCTATATACTCCAGCCCCTGCATGAAGTACAACCGATACTAAAAGCATAAAATATAAAGGGTAGAACATATCACTATAGACTCTATCACTTGATGCAAATGGTCCTATATTTTGAGGTTGAGTCCAAACAATATAGAGGTGAACTGAACCTAAAAAGAACATCATAAATCCAGTTATAGCTTGTATAATCCATAAATTGGTATCACTATGTTTCATTAATTTTGCGTGAGTTCTAAGTCTTAAATACTCTCTATATGAGTTTGGAAATTTTCGCATAGCTAAAAGTGCATGAAGTATAAAAATAGCAAATATAATAGAGGCTAAAACAGATATGAATATTGGAGAGCCACCTTCAATAAAAAAATCCCCCTCAAACATCTTTGTAATAGCATACATACTATCTTTACCTAATAGAATAGAAGCTTCAAAAATAAGATGAAAGAGTATAAAAGTAGCTAAAATAAGTCCTGTAGCACTTTGTAGAAAGTCCAGCTTGGCTGGAATTCTACTTTTTCTTTTTTGAGTAGTTTTGCCTAAAAGGCTTTCTACTATATTATCTCGAAACATTAGTTGATTTTTTTTATATTATTTTTATATTTTTAAAGGAGCTGAAACTAATGATTTTAAATAATCTTTAATATTATTAACAACTACATCTAGGTCTCTTTCTCCATCTATAATCTTTAATATATTCTGCTTATTATAATACTCTTCAATCTCACTTATAGTATCTTGATAAACTTTCATACTATGTTCAAACACCTCTTCACTCTCATTATGATTTTTAAAATATCTCTCTCTTGCTACAGCTTCACTTACTCTTACTTCAATTACAGAGATAAGTTCAACTCTTTTAAGATTATTAATAACATCACCAAAAATTTTTACATGCTCCATCTCTCTTGGAAACCCATCAATTAGTACAATATCGGTAGGTGCATCAGCGATAGTTTTGCACACTTCATCTATAGTTAAAGATGTAGGAATTAAATCACCTTTAGATACATAATCGTCAATAATCTTACCAATTTTCCCACCTTTTTCTATCTCTTGTTTTAAAATTTCACCTAAAGAGTAGCTTGTAATTTGAGTTACACATTCACTTGCTACTGTTTTCCCATCCGTTGTTTTCCCTGAACCTGGTGCTCCAATAAGAAGTATTAATTTTTTTGACATTTTAAAATCCTAAATTTGAAATATTTTGAGGGAAATTATACCAAAGATAATTAGGAATTATACTTAAATTTTGTTTAAATATAAAATTTAGCTTACATTAATAATAATATCTTATAATTTATTTTAGTTGTATTTAACTAGAGAAAACTCTTATCTACATCCACTCAATAACTTTTGATACCTCATTAACTATATAACATTTAATATCAGTCTTTTCTAATGGTTTATTGGGAATGACTGCTTTTGTAAAACCTTGTGTTTGCATCTCTTTTAATCTTTGTGTTAAGGCTGATACCTCTCTAATCTCTCCTGTGAGGCTAACTTCTCCTAAAAATAGTGTTTCACTACTAAGCTCTCTATCTCTATATGAACTTAGGATTGAAGCGATAATTGCTAAATCAACAGCTGGTTCATTTACTTTTATTCCTCCTGATATATTTATAAATACATCATAAGTTCCTAATGGTAAATCAAGTTTTTTCTCTAAAAGAGCTAAAAGCATATTTAATCTACTATTATCAAATCCTGTAGAGCTTCTTTTTGGGTGTCCATAAGACTCTGCAACTAATGCTTGTATTTCTATAATAATTGGGCGACTACCCTCCATCATAACAGTTAAAGCCGAACCTGATGCCAACTTATCTTTATTAAAAAATCTTCCTGCCATGCTTTTAGCATCAAGCAGACCCTTTTTACCCATCTCAAATATACCAACCTCATTAGTACTTCCAAAACGGTTTTTAAATCCCCTTAATAATCTAAGTTCAGAGTTTGCATCGCCTTCAAAATAGAGTACAGTATCAACCATGTGTTCTAAAACTCTAGGCCCTGCTATTGAACCATCTTTTGTAATATGACCTATAATAAATATTGGAATATCCATACTTTTAGCAACTCTCATAAGTTCAAATGTAATAGTTCTAACTTGTGTTACAGAACCTGCTGATGATGTAATATCTTCTGAATATAGTGTTTGAATTGAGTCAATTACAATAAAGCCATAATCTTTACTATTAATCTCTTGAATAATAGATTGTAGATTGATTTCAGGTAGTAAAAAAAGCTCTTTATAGTTTGCATCTAATCTATCTGCCCTAAGTTTTATCTGTCCTGCTGACTCTTCACCTGATACATATAGTACACTTCTTCCCTCTCTTGCTAAATTTCCTGCAATTTTAAGAAGAAGTGTTGATTTTCCAATACCTGGGCTTCCACCAATAAGTGTAAGAGAGGCAGGAACAATTCCACCACCTAAAACTAAATCTAGCTCTTTACTTCCTGAACTAAACCGTTTAATATCCTCCTGCATTACCTCTGTAATAGGTGTAGCTTTTACTTTAACACCTCGTTTAGAACTATTTTTAATCTCTTCTACAAATTTTATTTGTTCAGTTGTAAGCTCTACCATTGTATCCCACTCATTACAGTTAGTACACTTTCCTAACCATCTAGGAGACTGAAAACCACAAGCTTGACATTCAAATAGGGTCTTTTTCTTTGCCATATAAACTCTCTTTTTTAAAATAGTTATATTTTAAATTATCTTAATGCCTTTTTTAAATTTAAAACTAAAAGTGATAAAGTTGCAAAACTAAAAAGTTTAAAATCTAACTCACTAGCAAAGTGTGTATTTTTAAATATTTCACTATTTGTTATAACTTCTCCACCATTTTGCATCTCTATAACAGATGGGATATAGTAGCTACTAAAAAGCAGTCCAGAACTTACAACTAAGAAAGTTGCAATCAAAGTCCATCTATCACTCTCAAAAGTTTTCCATTTTATAGCCTCATAAAGTATTACAAAAAATACCATAAAGTTAACCATAAAGCCCAATTTTTGAAAATTAACAGTCATAATTAACCCCTCTTGATATTGAGATAGTATCTCTTTACTTAAAAGTAATTCACTATGAAATATTGTAGGGGCAACTACTGCACCTGCATATATACTAGCACCAAATACTGCTCCTAGCAATATAATATATATTATTGTCATTACTCTAAATATCTTTTTTTTCATTTTTTTCCTTTAATTTTTTTCTACTATATCCAAAACTTCACCAAATGGAACTTTAATATTATTTTTTGGCATAACCCAAAGAGTATCAACTATTGGATTATATTTTGGAAACTCTCCCATTCCATCTGTAAAATAGATTAAAAATCTAAAATCTTCATTTAAATTTTCAATATACTCAAAAACTGGTCTAAAATCTGTTCCACCTCCACCTTTTACTCTGCTTTCTAGTGGTTGAAGTGGAGTTAATCTTGTTATATTTTGTATCTTAGCATCAACCTCTATAAACTCTATAATATAATTTGGAAAAATCTGCATTATCTCATAGAGTTCAGTTAAAAATAGCTCTAATAACTTCTTATCAATAGATGCTGATGTATCAATAGCTACAGCTATTTTTAACTCCTCACCATAAATAGAAGGCAGAGCAATACCTTTATATAGATACTTTTTATTTGGTGGAAACATTCTATAATCAATTTTTGCATGAGAATTTACATATCTGTATAATTCATCTCTCCAAGATATTTGAGCCTTTTTTGTAGTCTCTATAAATCTATCTATACCTTTTGGTAGCTCTCCTTGCTTTTGTAGCTTATTGGTTAACTGTTCAATTAAAAGTTTATAATCTTCATTATCTATTAACTCTTCTTTAGATGGTTCTATTTCATCTTCTTGTTTATCTAAATCAATCTCACCTAATAGTATGGTATAAATCTCTTCAGCATAGAGTCTTTCAAATCGTGAACTATAGTTTGCTAAAGGTGGTAAAGTAAATCCATTCTCTACTAAAAGGTCATTAATAGCATAATCACTAGCTAAATTCCAAATAGAACTAACTCTATTATCTCCTCTACTAGAGTGAAATAGTGCTTGGTGCATAGCCGAATTTGCTAAATGTGTAACTATTTCGTCAACACTTAAAACTTCAAAATATTCACTATTATATACAAATCTATCTCCTTGATTAGATACAGAAGCTATATTATTGTTCTCTTTAAACTCTAAACTACTAACTAAAGTTCCAAAATATGGATTTTCTAATATAAGTTTTGATTTAGCTTTAGTTATTTTATCTTTTACCATTTACACCATCTTTGGATTAATTATCTTTTCTCTATTTAAAAGCTTATTCCAAAGCTCTTTATCACTCCACTCATTTTGAATATCTTTAGAGAATATAATATTTTTTAAATCTATCTCACCCATAAGTTTACTGTAGGCATCTTCTCTAAATCCTTGTGCATAACCTGTGTCTGTTTCGTGAACTATAATACTATGGAGTTTTACATCTCTTTCACCATTTACCATAACACTGCACTCTAATACTCTCTCTACAAGTAAAAATATAACACGAGAGAACTGTTCAGCAGAGGGGCTAACTGGTAGTTCTATCCATCTTAAAGAGTGTTTTTTTATATCTTCTATATATTCTCTACTATCTCCACTCCAAAGTGTAATAGCGTGGTCAAATCCATCAATAATCTCTTTTATATAGAGTTTAGTTAACCCAAAATCATAAACCATCTGTCCATTATCAAGATAGTTTGACTCTAATAGAACCTCAACCTTATATGAGTGTCCATGAATATTTCTACTACATCTAATAGTACTACAATCTCTTACAATATGAGCATTTTCAAATTTAAATAGTTTTCTAATTATCATCTCTAACCTAAAAAACTATCTGCACATATTGTTGCATACGATATATAATATCTCTTCTTCTAATTTACTATTTGCCATTACTCTTTAAACCTTGTTTGCTATTTTGGTGATTATATACAGCTAAACTTAATTTTAAATAGTTTTTCTCTTTGCAAACCAAATATATAGAGCTGTGGCAAAAGCGATAACTCCTAAAGTAATAATAACTATTTGATGTAGATACTCTTTTAATAACTCCTGATTTTCACCTATAAAAAAACCTAAAAGTGTTAATACCACTACCCAAATACCAGCTCCAATAGTTGTATATGTAATAAAAGGGGTTAAAGGCATTTTAGATAATCCTGCAGGAAGAGATATAAACTGTCTAACAGCAGGAATTAAACGGCTTGTTAAAGTTGAGAATGAGCCATGTTTTTTAAAAAACTCTTCCATTTTATTTAATTTCTCTTCATTAAAAAAGAAATATTTTCCAAATCTTAAAACTGCTTTTCTTCCATAAACTCTTGCTAAATAGTAGTTAAATAAAGCTCCTATTAAAGAACCCATAACTCCTGTAAATATAGCTAAATATAAATTCATTCCACCCTGTGAAGCCAAATATCCAGCAGGTATCATTGCTACTTCACTTGGAAATGGGAAAAATGTACTCTCTAAAAACATCATTATAAATATGCCAATATATCCCATTTGACCTACTATATCAACTATAGCACTAACTATCTCTTGCACTAATTCTCCTTAAATTTATCTATCTTCTCTTGTGTAGCTTTTATGCTCCACGAGACCCCATCATTTAAAAATTCTCGCTCTATATCTATAATCTCTAGCTTATTTAATAGATACTCTGTTCTTTGAATATTACTATATGAGGTTTGAAAGGAGTATTTTAACATTTTTTCATAAAAAATAGTATTAGAGTTAGCAATTACCTCTTTTACAGCATTTCCATAAGCTCTAACAAGCCCACCAATTCCAAGTTTTATACCACCAAAATATCTAACTATTAAAACAGCTACATTTATTATATCTTCACCACGAAGAACATTTAGTGCAGGTTGAGCCGATGAGCCTTTTGGCTCTCCATCATCTGAACTATTCTCTACTATTTGGTCAAACTCATTTAAATATCTTAAAGCATAAACTACATGTCTTGATTTTGGGTGTTGCTCTCTTAGCTTATTTTGCAGACCTTTAAACTCTGATATTGGAACTAAATAGGCTATAAATTTTGATTTTTTTACCTCTATAGTAAAGGTAAAAGACTCTTTTATAGTTTTCATCTATTTTTTACAAACACCATCTAAACAGTAATCCTCTTTACACTCTGCATTCTCATATCCACTACAACATTTACAAATCTCTTTTTCAACTATTTTTTCATTTTTACCTTTAAACTCATCTTTATATATCTTATATACATACTCGCCAAATTTATCACCTGACTTTTCATCATGTTCAAACTTCTGTTCTAAAGATGCAAGTCTAGGTCGTATTTTATTATTAACCTCAACCCTTACATCATAAGCCTCACTATATCTTTTACGATTAGAGAAAAAGTTTGATATAAATTTTAATATATTAATTAGTAAAATAAGAGCAATTAATGCAAAAATACCTATAATAACAATCTGTCCCATAATATTCCTTTTTAGTTTTTTTAATTTTTGCTTATATGGTGATATATTATCAAAGATAGATTTAACACTAGATAATTTTAACTTAATTGGATATTTTTTAATGTAGCTATATTAGTAAAATTCCTAGATTTAAAATATTAATCAATTCATTATTATAGAAATAAGGGTAGAATTCCACAATAATTATATTAAGGGTAAAAATATGACAGGATATATGCTTTTTTCAGGAACTGCTAATGAGGAGTTATCAAAAGAGGTATCAAAATACTTAGACCAACCACTTTCACTTGCAAAAGTTACACGATTTTCAGATGGTGAGATAAATATTAAAATAAAAGAGAGTGTAAGAGGTAAAGATGTTTTTATTATTCAATCAACATCAGCTCCTGCTAATGCAAATTTAATGGAACTTTTAATTATGGTTGATGCTTTAAAACGCTCATCTGCAAAATCTATTACAGCTGTTGTTCCATATTATGGGTATGCTAGACAAGATAGAAAAGCAGAGCCTAGAGTTCCAATTTCAGCAAAACTTGTAGCAAATCTTATGGAGACAGCAGGAATTACTAGAGTTGTAACAGTTGATTTACACGCTTCTCAAATACAAGGTTTTTTTGATATTCCAGTAGATAATCTATATGGTGCAGTTTTATTTAACGACTATGTAAAATCTAAAAATCTAAAAAATCCAATAGTAGCAAGTCCAGATATTGGAGGAGTAGCAAGAGCTAGATATTTTGCTAAAACTATGGGATTAGATATGGTTATTGTTGATAAAAGAAGAGAAAAGGCTAATGAGTCAGAAGTTATGAATATTATCGGTGATGTAAAAGGCAAAGATGTTATTATGATTGATGATATGGTTGATACTGCAGGAACTATGGTAAAAGCAGCTTCTGCTCTTAAAAAATTAGGTGCTACTTCTGTTATGGCATGTTGTACTCACCCAGTTCTTTCAGGCCCTGCTTATAATAGAATAGAAAATGGTGATTTAGATGAACTTGTTATTACAAATACCATTCCTACAACTAAATCATCAGAAAAAATAAAAGTTTTATCAACTGCAAAAATGTTAGGTGAAGTTATACGAAGAGTATATAATAATGAGAGTGTAAACTCTCTATTTGAGACAAATTAAAATATAAAAAGGGGTAAAATGTCAAAAGAGATACCACAATCTCATATACGAAATTTTTCAATTATAGCCCATATTGACCATGGAAAATCAACTCTAGCAGATAGAATAATCCAAGAGTGTGGAGCTGTTACAGATAGACAGATGTCATCACAAGTTATGGACACTATGGATATTGAAAAAGAGCGAGGAATTACTATTAAAGCTCAAAGTGTTAGACTTGATTATATTGCTAAAAATGGTGAACACTATATCCTAAATCTAATAGACACACCCGGTCATGTTGACTTCTCTTATGAGGTTAGCAGGTCTTTAGCTTCAAGTGAGGGTGCATTATTAATTATTGACGCAGCCCAAGGGGTTGAAGCTCAAACTATAGCAAATGTCTATATAGCACTAGATAATGAGTTAGAACTTATTCCAGTGGTAAATAAAATAGACTTACCAGCTGCTGACCCATATAGAGTTTTAGCTGAAGTTGAAGATGCTATTGGATTAGATTGTACCGAACACTCTTTAGTTTCAGCAAAAACAGGTCAAGGTGTTCCTGAATTAATAGAGGCTATTGTAGATAGAATTCCAGCTCCTAATGGAGATGAAGAAGCTCCAACAAAAGCTCTTATTTATGATAGTTGGTTTGATAACTATTTGGGGGCTTTAGCATTAGTTAGAGTATATGAGGGAAAAATAGAAAAGGGGCAAAAGATAGAGATAATGAGTACAAAAGAGGAGCATCAAGTTCTTGACCTTATGTATCCAAATCCTATAGCTCCAATTAAAACAACAACTATTAATACAGGTGAAATTGGTATTGTAGTAACGGGATTAAAAACTGTTGATGGTCTTCAAGTAGGAGATACTATTACAGATGCTAAAAATCCTACAAAAGAGTCTATTGAAGGGTTTGAGAGTGCTAAACCTTTTGTATTTGCAGGAATTTATCCAATTGAAACTGATAAATTTGAAGAGTTAAGAGATGCACTAAATAAATTAAAACTAAATGATAGCTCTATCTCTTTTGAACCTGAAAGTTCATTAGCTCTTGGTTCTGGATTTAGAACAGGATTTTTAGGTATGCTTCACATGGAAGTAATTAAAGAGAGATTAGAGAGAGAGTTTAACCTTGAACTAATTGCTACAGCTCCAACTGTTGTTTATGAAGTAGAACAAACAAATGGAGAGAGAATTACTATTCAAAATCCTTTTGATTTACCAGAGGCTCAAAAAATAGCTACTATTTATGAACCATATATTAAAGCTACTATTTTAACACCTACAGAATTTTTAGGAAATATTATAAAACTTCTAAATGATAGAAGAGGTATTCAGGTTAAAATGGATTATATTAATGAGAGTAGAGTACTTTTAGAGTATGATATTCCTATGAATGAGATAGTTATGGACTTTTATGATAAACTAAAAAGTACAACAAAAGGTTATGCAAGTTTTGACTATGAACCAATAGGCTTTAGAGCAGGAAAATTAGTTAAATTAGATATAAAAGTAGCAGGCGAGGTAGTTGATGCCTTATCTATTATAGTACCAGAAGATAAAGCAAGAACCAGAGGTTTAGCATTTGTTAATAATCTAAAAGAGTTAATTCCGAGACAACTATTTGAAGTAGCTATTCAAGCTAGTATAGGAAATAATGTAATAGCTAGAACAAATGTAAAATCTATGGGTAAAAATGTTACTGCTAAATGTTATGGTGGAGATATTACAAGAAAAAGAAAACTCTTAGAGAAACAAAAAGCTGGTAAAAAAAGAATGAAAGCCATAGGAAGCGTAAATGTTCCACAAGAGGCATTTATGGCTGTTTTAAAGTTAGATTGATTTTTGGTTCAATCTAACTATTTTTTAATTAGTTGATATTATCTTAAATTTCTTAGCAATACTTAATGGTGGGAGTTTCCCATCAAAATTATTGTACTCTCCTGAAAATATATGAAAAATATTTCCACTATCTTTACCTGTTTTTTTTCTAGCTTCACAGATAATATTTCCAGCATTCTCTTCTACTCCTGCACTACAATATTTTTTATATATAGCTTCACTTTTAGCATAAAATAGAGATGAAAGAGTATCTCCTATCTTACCAATTACCAATTTAGCATTAGCTTCGGTCATTGATTTATATATACCTGTAGCTGTTACATTTAAACCCATATCACAAGTTCCTTTTTGAATAATAGAAACCTTTTTTTTACTAAATAAAAACTTTAAACTACAATTTTTCTTTTTATATATAGCACTATTTCCTTTTAGTGTTAGTTCTCCATCTACTTGACCAATTCTTGCTTTATTAGTTACAATTAGTAGTTCAAAAAATAGCATTCCTTCAGAATAAGCAATCTCTAAATCACCATTATTTGAAGCATATTTACCTGTTATATTAGAGATATAACTATTTGAAATATTAGCCAATTCATCTATTCGTTTTGAAGTTCTGTTTTTAACACACTCTATATTATTACATTTATTTCTAACTTTTTTAAGCCATACTCTCTGTTCTAATTTAAGTTTTTTAGGTGTTGATGATTTAGTTAAAGCATCTTTATAATATATAGATAACTCCTCATCTAAAGATGAGGCTTCACTATCTGAACATATACCTTTTTCAATAAATGTTGAGGCTTTTTTACAATCAAAACTAGCACTATAGAGTGTTGAGATAACTATTATAATTAAAAATACTTTTTTCATATTTATCCTTTTTTTTTAAGTTGAAATTAATATATAATCCCAGAACCAATTACCATATCTCCATCGTAAAAAACAGCCACCTGTCCATAAGCTAATCCAAAAACACTCTCATCTAATTTAACTAAACCTTTATCTCCATCTATTTTAACGCTACATGGTACAGCTTTAGTTCTATATCTTACCTTTACAGAAGATTTAAAATCTTTTAACTCTTTAAATAGATTTATCTGCTTTATATTAAAATTATCTACTCTTAACTCATCTTTTTTTCCAACTACTATTTGATTGGTTTCAGGCTTAATAGATAGTACAAAGTGTGGGTCATGTGCACCCTCTACTCTAAATCCTCTTCTTTTTCCTATAGTGTAGTGCATATACCCTTTATGTGTTCCTACTACCTCACCTTTACTATTAATAGTTTCTCCTACTCTATCTATATCTATATGTCTTTCTAAAATCTCTGTATAACTATTTTCTACAAAACATATTTCACTACTCTCTTTTTGTTCTCCTATATCTTGTAGGGGTGGTATAGATTTGGCTAACTCTTTTACATCTTCTTTTATCCAATCTCCTAATGGGAAAATAAGTCTTGGAAGAACCTCTTTTTTAACTTGTGCTACAAAATAGCTTTGGTCTTTTGTTTTATCTTTTGCTTCATAAAAAAACTCTCCATCACAATTTAAATAGTGTCCTGTTGCTACTTTTTCTACTCCTAGAGAGTTGGCAAACTCTATCATTTTACCAAATTTAATAGTTCTATTACACATTACACATGGATTTGGAGTAAGTCCTTCTTTATAGGTATCTACAAAATAGTCATAAACATTATCTTTAAAATCTTTTGATAAATCATAAAAGTGAGTTTTTATATTTAGATATTTAGCTACCCTTTTAACTCTCTCATAGTTTGCTTCATGATAACCCTCTTTTTCATGGAGTTTCATATATACTCCTGTAACCTCATATCCCTCTTTTTGTAATAGAATGGCTGTGACTGTAGAGTCAACTCCACCACTCATACCTACTAAAACTTTTTTACTCATATCTTACCTTTCTTTTTAAGATAGATACTTTTTAATATAAAGACTCTTCATATAACTCATAGGAATTGTAACTGAACCTCTCTCTTTCCAAAATGGGTGAGGAATAGTTAAAATCTTACTCTTTATAGTTAAATCTTTATAAAAAATCATATCAATATCTAGCGTTCTAGGTGCGTCTTGAAAGGAACGCCTTCTGCTAAATTTTTTTTCTAAACGCAGAATATATCGTAAAAGTGCTTTAGGTTGAAGAGAAGTTTTTATAAAAATTAATGAATTATAAAAATCATCTTGTTCTAAGTATCCAAATGGAGGATTTTTAAGTATTGGTGAGGTCTCAATTATAGTTAAAAATGGAGATTTTTGCATATATATAAAAAGATGATTAAATCGTCTTCTAACATCTCCAATATTTCCACCAATTCCTAAAAGAGATTTATATTTACCTTTTATCTCTTTTTTTCTTCTATATGGATATAGTTTTTGTATATAGATAGTATTATCTTTATTTATA
Source organism: Campylobacteraceae bacterium (assembly GCA_027065385.1). Taxonomy (GTDB): domain Bacteria; phylum Campylobacterota; class Campylobacteria; order Campylobacterales; family Sulfurovaceae; genus UBA1140. Next base: position 18,098 of record JAMOOP010000083.1, read on the forward strand.
TTTTTTAGTTTCATTTTAATATGTTATTTAGATATAATTTTAGCTACATTTTTACTACTACCACTTTTAAGATAATCTCTTAACTCTTTAGCTTTTATAGTAAAAATTTTTTTATTACTATTATAGTACTCATCTAATAGATTATTAACTGTAACGGCTTTTTGAAGTAGCTCTTTATGAAGTGTGGTATTATTATATTTTGTTAATATAATATTAGCAAGTCCAACTTGGCTTATATTTAAGATTTTAGTTCCTATAAAAAAGTCTATTTTTTTAGCAATATAACATAATACAAAAGGTGTACCAATTAATGCAGACTCTAAAGTAGCAGTTCCTGAACATATAAATGCAAACTCTGATTTAGCTAATGTTTTATGTGTATCTCTACTAATCTCAAATTCACTTATATCTCCATAAAGAGATTTTATTTTTTTATCTGAAAAAGATTGTGGTATAACTAAAATAGCTCTTTTTTCAGATAGTTTAGCTCTTACCTCTTTAAATATTGGTAAAAGTCTCTCTATCTCACTCTTTCTACTTCCTGCTAAAAATGCTATAGTACCTTTTTTATTACTATTTGTCTCTTTTATCTCATCTAGTAGAGGGTGACCAATATACTCTGCTTTAGAGCTATAATAGTCTATCTCAAAAGGTAAAATTCCTAAAAGTCTATCACAATATAGCTCTAATTTTTTAACTCTTTTTGGACGACTAGCCCAAACTTGTGGCAGGATATAATAGATAATCTCTTTATTTGGATAAGCAGTTTTTAACTTTTTAGCAAGTGGAAGATTAAATCCAGATGAGTCCATAAGTAAAATTTTATCAGCATCTTTTGCTAACTCCACTAACTCATCAGCTACTTTAAAAAACCATTTTAATTTTTTAATAGCATCAACAAAACCCATAATAGCCATATCGCTAATATCATAAAGAGGAGAACCTAAAGATTTATCAAAAATCCCTAAAAGTTCAATATCTTTATTATATTTTAAAACCTCTTTTAGATGTAGATTAGAAGAGGGTTCTAGTGCTGATACTAAAAGTCTTATTTTAGCCAAATTTTATACCAGCAAAAAAACCAGCTACTGCACTAGCACCTGAACTTAGTTTCATATTGCTTAATCTATCTTTTACCATAGTTACAAGTCCATTAAATGAGTCCACACCTGAAGATACTCCACTCTCAATCATTTTATCATCAACATGAATTGTACCTTTAGACTCTAGTACAAAAAGAACAACAATTCCTAATCCTAAAATAAGAAGCAGTATTTTAAAGAACTTTTTAAAAAAATAACCTATTGCTAAACCTATAATAAAACTTGTTCCCATTTCCAAAAATGGAAAAGCCGTTGTACTATCTGCTGATGCACTACTACTTCCACTACCATACCCATCTACTGCATAATAATCTTCATTCATTTTGAACCCTTTAAAATTTTCTAATATTATACCTTATATTTTTTTAACCTATAAGTTGCTTACATAAATCAAAACGATTGTGTGTCATAAGATGAACTTTTGGGTGAATTTTAATAATATTCTCAAATATATCTTTAGATATAGCAAATCCAATCTCTTGTTCTTTAGCCTCTCCGTCCATTGTAGCTAAGTTCATCTCATCTATTATATTTTTAGGTACTGTAATACCTGGTACATTATCAGATATAAAATTAGCAGTCCTTGCTCTTACTACTGGAAATTGTCCTAATATTAATTTAGCATCTTTTGCTGTATCTCTAACACTTAAATATTTACACTCTTCAAATATCTCAATTAACTCTTTGGCATTATCTAAATCATAAACTGGTTGAGTAATAATTCCTCTAGCTCCATAATTTAATTTTTTTAATATTTTCTTTTTAATATTATTCATATTTTTAGCATAAGCATTTGATACTGCAAAAGGGTATATAGATTTTGGTTTTGGATTTAGAGGTCTATTATTATAATCTAATCCATTATTTAATCTATATATAATACTAAGAAGAAGGGTTGAGTCTCTTTCTAATACACCTTTAACCTCAGGTTGGTCAGATAGCTTTGCAGGGTCACCTGTTAGGGCTAAGATAGTTCTTAAATTAAAATCATTTGCACCTAAAAGAGTAGATTGGAGTGAGAGTTTATTTTTATCTCTCATACTCATTGTAGCAATTACTGGTTTATTAAAACTATTTTGAACCTTTATAGCAGAAAGAGTTGCGTCCATTTTAAGTTTAGCAAGAGGATTATCAGTTACAGAGAAACCTGCAACTTTTTTATCTAATTCTAATGCTCTAATATCTTCTATTATTTTATCTATAGATGCCCCATGTGGTGGTGTTATCTCAACAGTAATAAAAGGTTCACTACTTTGAAGTTTTTTACAAAATTTTTCAAACATAAGTATATATAAGTCCTTATTTTAAATTAAATATAATATTAGCAAAATTTAACATAGAGAGAGTATAAAAGAGAATATAATGAAAAGTTTTAATATGACAACTATTTAATAGTTGTCATATTTAAAGTTAAATTTTAGGTCCAGCAATAGAGTAGTCAAACTCACTACCATTATCATTATAACGGTTAAAGTTTTCAATAAATTTACCTGCTAAATCAGTTAGCGTTTTATTAAACTCATCTTCACTATCCCATGTATTTTTTGGGTCTAGTATTGAGTTATCTTTTATCCCATCTAATGCTTTAGGGAACTGTAGATTAAATACATCTAAGGTATCAAATTCTGCACTATTAATAGAACCATTTAAAATACCATTAATACATGCTCTAGTATCTTTAATACTCATTCTTTTACCTTGTCCATTTAGACCAGTATTTACTAGATATACATTAACTCCATGCTCATCTATTTTTTCACCTAGAAGTTTAGCGTAAACTGTTGGGTGTAGTGGTAAAAATGCCTCTCCAAAACATGCACTAAATGTTGTAACTGGCTCTGTAATTCCTCGCTCAGTTCCTGCTACTTTTGCAGTATATCCACTTAAGAAGTAGTACATTGCTTGTTCTTTATTTAATTTTGATACAGGTGGAATTACACCAAACGCATCATAAGTTAAAAAGATAATATTTTGTGGGTGTCCAGCTTGTAAATCCTCTTTATGATTTTCTATATGCTCTATTGGGTATGATACTCTAGTGTTTTCTGTTTTTGATTTATCACTATAATCAACCTCTCCACCATCATTAATAACCACAACATTTTCTAAAAGAGCATCTTTTCTAATGGCGTTAAATATTTCAGGTTCACTCTCCTCTTTTAAATCAATTACTTTAGCGTAACAACCACCTTCAAAGTTAAATACACCATTATTATCCCAGCCATGCTCATCATCACCAATTAAAGCTCTATCTTTATCTGTTGAAAGAGTTGTTTTTCCAGTTCCAGAGAGTCCAAAGAATAGACATACATCACCACTTTTTCCAACATTGGCTGAACAGTGCATAGATAGTTTTCCATCTAATGGTAACCAGTAGTTCATCATAGAGAAAATACCTTTTTTCATCTCTCCACCATACCATGTTCCACCAATAATAGATATATTATCTTCTACATTAAAACAGACATATACATCTGAATTTAAACCATGCTCTTTCCATTTTCTATTGGTTGTTTTACATGCGTTATAAACTGTAAAATCTGGTTTAAAATCTTTTAATTCCTCTTTGGTTGGACGAATAAACATATTTTTTACAAAATGTGCCTGCCATGCAACCTCTGATATAAAACGAATAGATTTTCTACTCTCTTTACTAGCACCTGTAAAGACATCCATAATATAAATATCTTTTCCAGAAAATTGATTTTTAGTAAACTTAAAAAGCTCATCAAATATATCTTTATCAATTTTTTTATTGATATTACCCCAAGATATATGCTCATTTGATGGTGCTTGGTTAACGAAATATTTATCTTTTGGGCTTCGCCCTGTAAAGATACCTGTATCACAAATAGCTGTACCAGTTGATGAAATTTTACACTCATTTTTATTCATCTCATGTATCTGAAGTTCATCATAGCTTAAGTTATAATAAACATTACCAATATTTTCAAGTCCTAGTTCGTCAAGAGCATTTGGTGTCTTGGTACTCATCTCTTTTACCTTCTCTGTATAAATAAGTTATTTGCCCTTATAGCAAATGAAATAAGATTTAATTTTTTTTAACAATCTTATTTTATTTGATATAAGTTAGGATAACTACAAAAGTAGTTATCCTTTAAATCTTCTCTCTTAGTTAAAAATAGAAAGAAGAACACCAGCAGCAACTGCTGAACCAATAACTCCTGCCACATTTGGCCCCATTGCGTGCATGAGAAGAACATTACCTGGTTTCTCTTCTGAACCAACTTTACTTACAACTCTCGCTGCCATTGGAACAGCTGAAACTCCGGCTGCACCAATAAGTGGATTAATAGGCTCTTTTGAAAATTTATTCATTATCTTTGCCATTAATACACCAGCTGCTGTTCCTGCACTAAATGCAATTAAACCAATAATCATAATACCTAAACTCTCTAGTACTAAAAACTTATCAGCTGCTAGTTTTGAACCAACTCCAAGTCCTAAGAAGATAGTAACAGTATTAATTAAAGAGTTTTGCATTGTATCATTAAGTCTCTCAACAACTCCTGACTCTTTTAAGAAGTTACCAAATGCAAATGCACCAATTAGAGGTGTTGATTCTGGTAAAATCATAATAGATAACATTAACACAACAATAGGGAAGATTAACTTCTCTAATCTATGAACAGGTCTTTGCACACCCATTTTAATCTGTCTCTCTTCTTTAGTAGTTAACGCTCTCATAATTGGAGGTTGAATTACAGGAACTAGAGCCATATATGAATAAGCTGCAACAGCAATAGCACCTAACATATCAGGGGCTAGTCTATTAGCAATAAAGATAGAAGTTGGTCCATCAGCTCCACCAATAATAGATATAGCCGAAGCATCTTGAATATCAAATCCAAGCATAACAGCACCAACTAAAGAACCAAAAATACCAAATTGAGCAGCACCTCCTAGAAGAGCTGTTTTAGGATTGGCTAAAAGTGGCCCAAAGTCTGTCATTGCTCCAACACCCATAAAGATAAGCAGTGGAAAGAACTCATTTGCTATACCCATATTATAGATAACACCTAACATTCCATGAGGTCCTGTCATGTGTGCTAATGGGATATTGGCTAATAGTCCTCCAAATGCAATAGGAAGAAGCAGTAGTGGTTCAAAGCCTTTAGCAATAGCTAGATAAAATAGTATAAAGACTATTAAAATCATTATAATTCTACCTAACGATGACTCAAAAGCACCCATTGCTTTTTCTGTACCATCTGGCTCTATTGCCACCTCTCCATCATTCGTATCAAAAATAGCATTTAGTCCAGTTGTACGCCAAAAACTAACTGCAAGTTCAGAGAGACTTTTAGACTCATAAGCCTTTTTCTCTACACTCTCATGTTGGGTAGTTTCGTGATGTGCTTGGGTACTCTCTGTTGCTATTGAGAATGAACTCATGGCAACCAAAGCAAATATAATTGAGATGAAAATTTGTCTAATTTTCATCTCTTACTCCATAGTAGCAAGTAGCTGACCATCTACAACAGCATCATTTACTTTTACATCAATAGATTTAATAACTCCTGCTCTTTCAGCAACAATATCAATTTCCATTTTCATAGCTTCTAAAATCATAATTTGTTCACCTTCATAAACAGATTCACCTGCTGATTTTAAAATTTTCCAAACATTACCAGGTGTTTGAGAATTAATTTCTAAAGAACCTTTTCCACCACTTGAAGCAGGAGCTGAAGCTTTTGGTGCTTCTGATGGAGTTGAAGCAGGTGTTACTTGAATATCTGCATCTCCCTCTGCTACTTGAACACTATATTTTTTACCGTCAACTACTACTGTATAACTTCCACTCATATTTTCTCCTCCACTATTTTGTTGATTTTCTTTACCTTTTCTTACCATTAAAGGACCTTCACCCTTTAAGAACGCTATACCTTTTTGGTCACAAGCTGCTGCTATAAAGATGTTCTCTTCTGTTGTTTCTAACTCTTCATCTTCAAGAACTTTTGTCCAATATGCTATTGATTTTGTTACCTCTCTATCAGATAAATCTAAAGGATTTTCTGTTGTTGGCTCTAGTTTTAACTTTTCAGATGCTAATTTTACTATCTCTGGGTCTGCTGGAACTGGAGTTTTACCAAAGTAACCTAATACCATTCTTCCGTAACCTGGAGCTATTTGCTTCCATTTACCAAACATAACATTTGCATAAGCTTGTTGCCAATAGAATTGACTTACAGGTGTAACAGAAGTACCATATCCACCTCTCTCAACCACCTCTTTCATTTCAGCAATAACCTCATCAAACTTATCAAGGTTTCCACTATCTCTCATCATTTGAGTATTGGCTGTTAACGCTCCACCTGGCATTGGTGAGAATGGAATAAGAGGTGATACTTGTGTAGCTTCTGGTGGTATCATATAATCAGCTAAACACTCTTTTAATCTATCTTCATATTTTAAAATCTTACTAAGTTCTAAATCCCCAAGGTTATAGTTAGTCCCCTTTGTAGCATGTAGCATTGTCAAAATATCTGGTTGACTTGTTCCACCACTAACAGGACTAGCTGCCATATCAATACCATTAGCTCCTGCCTCTAACGCTGCTAAATATGATGCAACTGATACACCTGCTGTCTCATGAGTATGAAGTCTCAAGTGAACATCTTCACCTAAAAGTTTTCTTGCCATTGAGATAGTTTCAAATACTTTATTTGGATTGGCTGTTCCTGATGCGTCTTTAAAACATAGACTATCAAATTCAATTCCTGCATCTAACATATTTCTAAGAGTTTTTTCATAGAATGCTACATCATGCGCACCTTTACAACCTGGTGGTAAATCCATCATTGTAATAACTGCTTCATGTTGTAAGCCATGTCTTTTAATACACTCTGCACTATATGCTAGGTTATTTACATCATTTAAAGCATCAAAGTTTCTAATGGTTGTAGTTCCATGTTTTTTAAACATTTTAGCATGAAGGTCAATAAGCTCTCTACTTCCAGTCTCTAACATTACTGTATTAATTCCACGAGAGAGTGTTTGTAAATTAGCTTCTGGTCCTACTATCTCTCTAAATTTATCCATCATTTCAAACGCATCTTCTTGAAGATAAAAATAGAGACTTTGAAATCTAGCCCCTCCACCAAATTCAAAGTGATTAATACCTGCATTCTTTGCAGCCTCTACTGCAGGAAAAAAGTCATCCATAAGAACACGACCACCAAAGACTGATTGAAACCCGTCTCTAAAGGTTGTATCCATCACATCAATATATTTCTTTGCCATTGTTTACCTTATTATGATTTAGTTTTACGAAATTCTGATACTGCTGCAATAATGGCAGCTACTCGTTGTTGTTCATCTTCATCAGTACTGCTTACTTTAGGAGTAGCAGATACTTTAGGAGCATTCTGTGGGAAATATTTCTCAATTAGAAAAGCCTGAAGCTTAATAAACTGCACAAGTGTAACGAGGAAGAGAAATACAACCCCCATACCAAGTACCATAAACTTTAAAGCTTCTACTACATAATTTACTTCAGCCATAAAAAACCTTTTTACTTTTATAGATTTATTTTATAGTTGTATTCTAGCAATTTTTACTTTTAAAAGCTTGATTTATCTTCTCTTTTTCAAGCGATTACTCTTCCGTGCTACTTTTTGTTCATCTTCATACTCATCAATCATACTATTTACGGTATCTCTGTCATATCCTATCTGTATGGTTGATAGTGATTTATCCTTTAATAAAAGGGTGACAACTCTCTCTACAAATTCATGATAATCCATATCTTCCATACTATCAATAAAATCAATAGCTAACTTATCAATTTCAACTTCTCTTACTTTTTCTTCTAAAATTGAAAAATCTTTTTTATCTTCTGATATACTGTTTTCAACCTCAATAGTAGCTAGGTGCATATTTGCACCAACCTCTTTTTGAATTCTTTTCAGCTCTTTAAACTCATCTGTTGAGACTAAAGTTATAGCCTTTCCGTTTTTTCCAGCACGACCAGTTCTTCCAATCCTATGAACATAACTTTGAGGGTCAAATGGTATATGGTAGTTGAACACATGAGTAACTTGCTTTACATCAAGTCCACGAGATGCTACATCGGTTGCTACCATAATTTGAATTTCATTTCTCCTATAGGCTTTTATAATTTCATCTCTATCATTCTGTTCTAAATCTCCATGAATTCCTTTTGCATTAAAGCCTAATGCTTGAAGATACTCTGTTAACCTATCCACCTCTCTTTTCATTCTACAAAATACTATACACTTCTTAATCTTTTCAGTCTCTAGTAGTTTAACAATAGCCTTATCTCTTTGGGACTCTTCTATAACATAATATTGCTGTTTTATAATATTATTTGTAGTACTCTCATCTTTACCAACTACAGATATGAATTGAGGATTAGATAAAATCTCATTTGCTAAAGCTTTAATTGGTTCAGGAATGGTTGCAGAGAAAAGTAGAGTTTGTCTATTTTGAGGAATATATTCAAAAATCTCTTGTATCTCATCTAAAAATCCCATATCAAGCATCTCATCAGCTTCATCAAGAACTACAATTTCAGGATTGAAACTATCTATTTTCCCTTTTTTATATAGGTCTTTAAGTCTTCCCGGTGTGGCTACAACTATTTGCACACCTTTATTAATAAGTGCTATCTGTCTCCCATATCCAACACCACCATAAACAGTAATAGTTCTAATTCCTGTAAATCGTCCTAAGTGGTAAAGCTCATCACTTACTTGTGTAGCTAACTCTCTAGTAGGAGTAATAACTAAGGCTCTCTCTATCTCTTGATTTGCTATTTTATTGATAATTGGCAACCCAAAGGCTGCCGTTTTACCTGTTCCTGTGTGGGCTTGTGCCACCAAATCTTCCCCATTTTGAATAATGGGAATAACACTCTTTTGAATGGGACTTGGCTCTTTAAAACCTGCAATTTTTATCCCTTTCAAAAGCTCTTTATGAAAATTAAATTCATGAAATGTCAATTTATCACCTTACAAACATATTGTATATTCTACATAATCATCAATAGAAAAACTCCAAAAAGTATTCTATAGATACCAAATGCAACAAATGTAAACCGTTGCAAAAAAACTATCAATAGTTTTATGGTTAAATATGCCACCCCAAAAGCTACCACAAAACCAATTAAAAATGCCGTTAAATCAGCACCAATAAACTCATGGTAATGTTTTAACAAATCATAGCCACTTACTGCCATCATAACAGGAATTGCTAGTAAAAAAGAGAACTCTGTAGAGGTTTTTCTATCAACTTTGCTTAACATTCCTGCAATAATTGTAGAACCTGCTCTACTAGTACCTGGTATTAAAGAGAAAATCTGTCCAAATCCAATCCATAAAGATTGAGTCCATGTTATCTCTTCTACTCTTCTAGCCTTAGCTTTCTCCTCTTTATGAAAATATTCAACAATTAAGAAGATAATACCACCAATTATAAACATAAATGCTACTATCTCTACACTAAATATCGCTTTTATCCAATCTTTAAGTAAAAATCCAACAATAGCAATAGGTAAAAAGGCTACAAATATCTTTTGCCAAAGTCCTATCTCTTTTATATTTATCTTATCTCTATATAGCAACATAACAGCTAAAATTGCTGAAAACTGAATAATCACCTCATAGGCTTTTACAACAGAACTCTGTTCTACTCCTAAAAATTGACTTGCCACTATCATGTGACCTGTTGAAGAGATAGGTAAAAACTCTGTAAACCCCTCTATTATTCCTATAATGATTGCCTGAAAAATGTCCATGACTCTAATCCTACTATTAATTTCTTTAAAAATGAGTTGTTTTTTTGTTAAATATATATTATAAATCTATATTTAGTGTTAAATCTATACTTGCTTAGTTAATAATCTTTAAAATTTCTCTTAAATCTCTTTTATCAACAATATGAGTTGATGCCTCTTTTAATATGGGCTTTGCACAAAATGCCACTTTTGTAGAAGCATATTTAAACATACTTAAATCATTAGCACCATCACCAACTACTAAAGTGTTCTCTTTATTAACACCTAAAAGTTTTTGTAATCTTTCAAGCATATCACCTTTAGAGAAACCAAACATCATATCTCCTCCAACTTTTCCTGTTAATACTCCATTATCATTATGAAGTATATTTGAAAAATCAGCATCAATACCTAACTCTTTACACGCTGGAGTTGTAGCATTTCTAAATCCACCAGAAAAACAGATAACTCTATAGCCTTTTCTCTTTAATCCCGATACAACCTCTTTTGCTCCATTCATTATAGGCAGACTTTGGCAAATCTTGTCAACCTCTGCTTTTTCTAAACCTTTTAATAATTTTACTCTAGTAGTTAAAGACTCAAAAAAGTCTAACTCTCCTGCCATTGCTCTTTCTGTAATAGATGCTACTTTCTCTTCTAGTCCTAATGGTTTTGCCAAAAAGTCTATTGTTTCACCGTCCATAAGTGTTGAGTCAAAATCAAATACGGCTAATTTCATATTTGTTAATACCTTTATGTTAAATTTTGGTAAAATTATATCCAATTAAATTTATAGGAAGAGTATATTTATGATAGTAGGAATTGAGGGTATAATAGAAAAAAAAGAGCCAACCTTTATACATTTAAATGTAAATGGAATTATTTATGAGATTACTATATCTGTCAATACATCAAATAGTATAAATGAAAAAAGAGTTAAACTCTTAGTAACTCAAATTATTAGAGAAGATACAAATCTTCTTTTTGGATTTTTAGATAAAGATGAAAAAAAGATGTTTGATACACTTATTAAAATAAATGGAGTTGGTGCAAAAGTGGCAATGGCTGTCTGTTCTACATTTACACCTAGTAGTTTTTCTAAAATAGTATCAGATAAAGATGTATCTTTATTAAAAAAAGTAGTTGGTATTGGACCAAAGTCTGCTAGTCGTATTTTAGTAGAGTTGGCTGATTTTATTATAGATAGTAATAGTGAAACAATAGATAGTAGTATGGGTGATGCTATTTTAGCACTAGAGAGTTTAGGATTTAAAAAAGAGCATATTCAAAAAGCCCTAATGGGTGCTACAGGAGATACTGCAACACTTGTAAAGTATGGGCTTAAAAAATTACAGAGATTATAATCTATCTTTTAACTCAATAGCTAGATATTTTCCAGTATAAGAGTTTTTTTCTTTATAGCTTCTAGCTACCTCTTTAGGAGAGCCAACTGATATAACCTCTCCACCTCTATCTCCACCCTCTGGCCCCATATCTATAATATAATCTGCATTTTTAATCATATCTAAATTGTGTTCAATTACAACTACAGAGTTTCCTAGTTCTACTAGATGGTGTAGTACACCTGTTAACCTATCTACATCTGCAAAGTGTAGTCCTGTTGTTGGTTCATCTAATATATATAGTGTATTTCCTGTATCTTTTCTACTTAACTCTTTACTTAATTTTATTCTTTGAGCCTCTCCACCACTTAGAGTTGTGGCATTTTGCCCTAGAGTTATATAGTCAAGTCCTACAGCCATAAGGGTTTTTAGTTTTATGGCAATAGGTGGAACTGCTTTAAAAAACTCCATAGCTTCGGTTACAGACATAGCTAAAACATCAGCTATTGATTTACCACGATATAAAACCTCTAGCGTTTGTGGATTATATCTTGTTCCATTACAACTATCACAAGTTACTAAAACATCTGGTAAAAAGTGCATCTCTATTTTTATTTGACCATCTCCATTACACTTTTCACATCTTCCACCCTTTACATTAAAGGAGAACCGTCCTATTTTATATCCACGAAGTTCTGCCTCTTTTGTTTTGGCAAATAGTTTTCGTATCTCGTCCATTACACCTGTATATGTGGCAGGATTACTTCTTGGTGTTCGTCCTATTGGGCTTTGGTCTAGTGATATAACTTTATCTAAATGCTCTAATCCATTTATCTCCACTCCATCAATCTTATTTACCTTTTTAGCGTGGTTTAGTATCTCTTTTGCTGTAGGAAGAAGAGTTTGAAGTATAAGTGAACTCTTACCACTTCCACTAACACCTGTAATACATACAAAATTTTTAAGAGGGATTTTAGCTGATAGATTTTTAATATTATTTAAATTTATACTATTTATCTCTATCCATTTATCTTTAATTCTGCTGTAGCTATAAGATATATCTCTATCTCCAAATAGATATTTAGCAGTTAAAGTTTTAGCTCTTTTCATTTTGGCTACAGTTCCAGAAAAGACAACCTCTCCACCATATTTTCCAGCTCCCTCTCCTATATCTATTATAAAATCAGCAGATAAAATAGTCTCTCTATCATGTTCTACTACAATAACAGAGTTACCTTTTTCTTGAAGAGAACGGAGTGTACGGATAAGTTTTTTTGTATCTCTCTCATGCAGTCCAATACTAGGTTCATCTAATACATACATAACACCAGTTAAACCTGAACCAATTTGAGATGCTATACGAATTCGTTGTGCTTCACCTCCCGATATGGTTCTAGCATCTCTACTTAGAGTAAGATAGGTAAGCCCCACATCATAAAGAAAAAATAGTCTCTCTTGTATCTCTTTAAGTACAGAGGAGGCGATTAATTTCTGTTGGGCTGTAAAGTGGGTAAAGCTATTTTTATCTATAAAGTATCTATAACACTCCTCAATAGGCATATCTATAATATCAGCAATATTTTTATCTTCTATCTTTACAGCTAAAGACCTAGGTCTTAATCTATGCCCATTACATCTATCACAAACTTTCTCTGTCATATACTCATTCATATCTTTCTCATCTGAAAACATATCATGAGCTACTTTTATAACTCCCATCCACTCCCGTTTTAGTTTATGTCTCTTCCATGTAAACTCAACTCTTTCACCTCCACCATACAAAATCGCTTTTTTTTGATACTCTGGAAGTAATTCATAAGGGGTATCTAATGGAATACCGTTCTGTTCACAAAAGGCATTTAAAAATTTTGTATAGTAACTTTTATTAAATCCATACATAATCTTAACAGCACCCTTTTGTATGCTAAGAGAGGAGTTTATAACCTTTTTTAAATCAATAACATATCTAATCCCTAATCCATCACAACTAGGACATGCACCTTTTGGAGAGTTAAATGAGAAACTTACAGGTTCAAGTGGCTCAAAACTTAGTTTACAATCAAAACATGCTAAATGTTCAGAATAGTGGATATATTCTCTATCTAAATTAAGCTCTTTATAGTTTATAACCTCTATCTCCACCTCTCCATAAGACTCTTTAAGAGCCTTTTCTACATCTTGGGCTATTCTATCACGACTCTCCTCTTTTACTACGACTCTATCAATTACTACTTTTATGGTATGTTTTTTAGTTTTAGATAACTCTATCTCCTCATCAAGTCGAACCATAACACCATCTATTATAGCTCTTACAAACCCCTTATGTCTTAGAGAGTCAATCATATCTGCAAAAGAGCCTTTTTTCTCTTTAACAAGTGGCGACATAATTACAAGTTTTGCTCCATTAGGAAGTCTTAAAACCTCTTCTATAATATCACTAGCACTCATAGAAGATATAGGTTTTCCACAATTATGACAGTGCTGTTTTCCAACTCTAGCAAAAAGAAGTCTTATATAGTCATATATCTCTGTAATTGTACCAACTGTAGAGCGAGGATTTTTAGATGTTGTCTTTTGGTCAATAGCAATAGCAGGAGTAAGCCCTTCTATCTTATCTACATTTGGTTTTCCAACTCTTCCTAAAAATTGTCTAGCATAAGATGATAAAGACTCTATATATCTTCTCTGTCCCTCTGCATATAGAGTTGAAAAAGCTAGAGTTGATTTTCCACTACCACTAATTCCTGTAATTACTACTAATCTGTTTTTAGGAATTGATATATCTATATTTTTTAGATTATTCTCTTTTGCCCCAAAAACTTCTATTTTACCTTTACTCATATATTATCCTAAAAACATTTTTTTAGCTAAAATAAGAAGAGCTGTAGAGTACATAATAAGTAGATATAGTTTATGTTTTGATGAAGTTACATGCTCTTTTAACCATATACCAAAATATACACCAATAAGTGAAGCAAAAGCTACAATTAAACCTTTTTGTAAATCAATATCTCCTATACTTAAATGGCTAATAAGTCCAGCAACAGATGAGAAAGCTACAAAAAAGAGTCCAGCACTTACGGCTTTTTTAATAGGATAGTGAAGAAAACCTGCTAAAATTGGTGTAAGAAGTATAGACCCACCAACCCCTAAACTAATAGCAAAAATACCAATAATAGAACCAACAATAAAAAGAACCATAGGATTTAAAGTTTTAACAGTTCCATCATCTTTTATTTTAGATGAAAATAGTCTATATAGAGCAAATATTAAAAGAGCAAAAAAGAGATATTCTAATATTTTATCAGAAATCTGCATAGATATATACGCTCCAAGAGAACCACCAAAAAAGCCACCAACTCCAACCCAAATACCTTCACCTAAAACAAGTGAACCTTTTTTGTAATTTAGATAAGAGCCATAAAATGAGCTAAATACCATCTGTACTATAGATATTCCAATAGCTGTTTTTATATCAATACCAATTGATATAAGTATTGGTACAAGTATCATTCCCCCACCAATACCAAAAAAGCCCGAAAGCGTACCAACAAGAGTTCCTGTTAAAACTAATATAATTTCCATAAATAACCTCTCCTATAAGTAAGTTTAAAAACGCGATTATATCATTAATTAGTAGTAATCACTATTGTCTTTATATAAGATAAAAATTATCTTATATAAAAAGATTAATAAGAGTGTATTTTTATTACATTTTGTTTAAAAAGAGTAATTAAAGTCCATTTTATATCTGTTTTATATCAGTTATTTGCTAAAATTAAACATTAGGATTAAGAATTTAAAGAAAAAGGAACTACATTGACAAATACAGTAGAAATAATACAAAACGAACTACCAAGCTACCAAGGTCTTACAAAAGGGGAAAAAAATTATGGTCTTTCTCATCTTAATGAATGGGTACCTGAAAATGGGCGTTTAGAGGTACTTATAGAAAAATTTGCAGAGCAATCTTTAGATATTAAACCTTTTTTAGACCAAGTTGGGCTTTTAAAATAGTAAATCTATATTTTTAAGTCATTTTTAACAAAATAGAATTATTTATAATGTATTTTGTTAAGCTAACTACTTTTATAAGTAGTTTTAATTAATCTATATTAACTTTTATTTTGAAATTTTTTAACTCCACAATAATCACACTTTTACTACACGACGAACACACTTTTATACTATATAATTCCCTTGTCACCCCTATAAAGGAGTATCATATTGAAAAAGAACTTAATATTTTTTATACTAATATCACTATCTAATGCTTATGACATAAAACCATACACTATAATAAAAAGCATAAATGATACTCTGACTTTAAAGAGACTTATCTATCAAGATAAAAATATAACAACTATTAAACCTATTGATATGAGCATAGGGGACGCGACAAAAGGTAAAAATATTTTTGAAAAATATATTAAATTTTATTGTGGATTAACCAATGATAAGTTTACTATTATTCATACACAAGATGAGTGGGAAGATATAGTAGAAGCTGGTAAATTCAAAGAAGAAATATTAAAACTATGTCCTAAATTAAAAAAAATCTACAACGATAAATGGTCTCCACACCTATACCAATTTGCGTATGAGTATGCTAGTGATAGTGGGAATGTGCCTTATTATTAAGTAAACACATTCCCAACTCTAAGCAAAAAGAGATAAAATCATACACAAAAAAGGTATTAAAATATATGGGAAAAGAGTTTGATTTAAAAAATCCTCTTATAGAAATAAAACATCTCCAAAAAGTTTTTGGTACTAAAGAGGTGTTAAAAGATGTAAATCTTATCTTTCCAAAGGGTTCTACTACTGTAGTATTAGGACTTTCTGGAAGTGGAAAATCAACTATTATAAAACATATAGTTGGACTTATGAAGCCTACTAAAGGGGACATTGTAGTAAACGGAATAAATGTATCTACTTGTAGTGAAGAGGAGTTAAGAGAGGTTCGTAAAGAGATAGGATTTCTTTTTCAAGATGGGGCTATGTTTGATAGTATGAATATCTTTGATAATGTAGCTTTTCCATTAAGAGAACATTTTAAACTATCTGAAAAAGAGATAGAGCAAAGAGTTTTAAAAATGTTAACTATGACAGGACTTGATGCAAAAAGGGTAGCAAAACTTTTTCCAAATGAATTAAGTGGTGGTATGAGAAAAAGAGCAGGTTTAGCAAGAGCTATTATTATGCAACCTAAAATTATTTTATATGATGAACCAACAAGTGGACTTGACCCAATTACAAGTAATCTTATTACTCAACTTATTATAAAACTTCAAAGAGAGTTAGGTGTTACTTCTGTTTTGATTACACACGATATGAAAGAGAGTTTTAAGTCGGCTGACTATTTAGCATTTCTATTTGAAGGAGAGATAATTGAGTGGGCAGATAATGAGAGCTTTAAAAATAGTCAAAACCCTTTTGTTCAACAGTTTCTAAGTGGAGATGAAGAAGGACCTATTAAATTTAGTGATTAAAAAAGGATACATAAAAAATGAGTAGTAATTTAGAAGAAAAAATTTTAAAAAAAACACAAAATTTTAGAACAGATAGATTGGTAATGTCATTTGGAGAAATAATGAATATGTATAAAGAAAATGAAATTATTATTAATCCAGATTTTCAAAGAGCATTTCGATGGAATGAAGAAAAACAGACAGATTTAATAGAGTCTATTCTTTTGGGTATCCCTATACCTCCAATTTTTGTTGCAGAAAATCAATTTGGAGTATGGGAGTTGGTTGATGGGTTACAAAGAGTCTCTACTGTATTATCTTTTTTTGGACTATTAAAAACTTTACCTCATAAAAATAATTTAATATTACAAAAAGGTAAAATTCTTGAAGAAGATTTAAAAAGTTTAACGATAAATAATATACCATTAAGATTAAAACTTCTTTTAAAAAGGTCTCCTTTAGGTATAGAGATATTAAATAGAAATAGTAATGAGGATATGAAATATGAGCTTTTTAAAAGATTAAATACTACTTCAGAACCCTTAAGTGACCAAGAGATGAGAAATGCTATTTTTTCAGGTGAATTTAATAAATTTATACATGAATTAGCTTCTGAAAAGATATTTATTAATTTAATGAAACCTACAAAAAAGCAACAAGAGGAGATGTATTTAGAGGAGTTAGTTTTAAGATATTTTGCATTTAAAAATTCTTTAGAGATGCCTAATGGTGTTAAAAGTCACCTAGATAATTATATGAAAAAAATAAATAAAGAAAATAGTTTTAATTATCAAGACTCAAGAATTGAATTTTTAAGAATTATTGAGTTTATTAATAAAAATTTTGGAAGAGATATTTTTAAAGCAAAAAATGGACATATTACAAAAAATCTATATGACTCTTTAACTTATGTTTTAAGAGAAAAATTTTCTAAATATAAAAACAATTCTGAACTTTTTAATGAAAAAACTAAAATATTAAAAGAGGATATTGAATATAAAAAAATTACAGATAAAAAAAGAGAAAGTAGAACAAAAGATAGAATATTAAGAGCATTAGAGATATTTTAAATGAGTGATAGTGAATTTATTGAAAGTTTAATTGAAGAGCATATCTCATGGAGAATTTCTGAACTTGCATTAATAAAAAAAATATTTATTAAATTAGATACAAAAAATGAGAAAAAATTTTTTCTACAAACTACAATACCAATAATCTATGCTATTTGGGAAGGATTTGTAAAAAATAGTTTTAAATCTCTATTAATTTTTTTAAATGATAAAAATATTTCTGTTTCAAATATAAATAAAGGATTATTAGTTTTATCTTTAGATGATAAAATAAAAAGTTTAATAGATAGTAAGGATTTCAATAAAAAAATTAAACATTCTCAAAAATTAGTTGAACATTTACAAAGTGAAATTAATTTTAATAAAATTAAAATTGATACAAAATCAAATTTAAACAAAATAGTTCTACTTGAATTATATACTAAAATAGGATTAGACAAGAATATTTTAAATCAAGAAGATTTAGATATATTAGAAAAACTTATAAGAGACAGAAATATTATCTCTCATGGAGATAAAAATGGTATAGTTATTCAAAATATAGATGAGGTAGAAAAATATATCTCTTTAATACAGACTCTTATGAATAGTATAATTATATCTATTGACAATTTTTTAAAAAAGAAGGATTATCTTTTATGAAAAATAAAAAATTAACCCACCCATTTAACCCAATAATATTTAATGATAGTAAGATTTTAATCTTAGGCTCTTTTCCAAGTATTAACTCTTTTAATAACTCTTTCTACTATGGACATAAAAGAAATCAGTTTTGGAAGATACTCTTAACTATTACAAACTATCCTATAAATAATATAGACCAAAAGATTTGGTTACTTAAACGCTCTAAAATAGCACTATGGGATATGGTGAAAGAGTGCAGTAGAGAAAATTCACTTGATAACTCTTTAGAGGATATTGAGGTAAACAGTATTGCCTCTTTATTAGAAAACTATCCCACTATAGAAAAAATAGCTTTTACAGGAAGATTAGCCCAACGGCTATATAAGATACATTTTGATTATTTAGATATAGAGACTCTATATTTGCCCTCTCCTTCAAGTGCTTATGCTAAAATGTCACTTGATAAAAAAATAGAGATATATCGTAATAGATTAGAGGTAAATTAATGGCAGTTTGGGCAATAGGTGATATTCAGGGGTGTTATGACTCCTTAGAAAAACTTCTTAAAAAGATAAAATTTAATCCAAAAAAAGATACACTTTGGTTAGCAGGTGATTTAGTTAATCGTGGAGATAAATCTTTAGAGGTTTTAAATTATCTATATTCTATAAAAGACTCTATAAGAGTTGTACTTGGTAATCATGATATATCTCTAATTGCTATATATTACGGTATTAAAAAACCAAACCCTACAATTCAACCAATTTTAGATGCTCCAAACTCAAAAGAGTTAATAGATTGGTTAAGATTTCAACCATTTTTAGTTTGGGATTTTGATTTAAACTATATTATGGCTCATGCTGGTATATCTCCACAGTTTGATTTTGGTATGGCTGTAAAGTATGCCTCTGAAATAGAAAAAAAACTACAATCTAAAAATCCAAAACCTTGGTTAAAAGATATGTTTAAAGCTACTTCTACTCTATTTGATGTTAATGCTACATCTTTAGATAGAGAGAAATATATATTAAGTTCATTTACAAGAATGAGATTTTGTGAAGATAATGGAAAATTAGATTTTTATCAAAAAGGGAAGCCATCTTTATCTAAAATTGAGTATAAAGGATTAAAGCCTTGGTTTTCATGTCCTAGTAGAGTACCAATATCTTTAAAAATAGTGTTTGGACACTGGTCAACTTTAGGCTATTGGTATGATGGCAATGTTTTATGTCTTGATACTGGCTGTTTATGGGGTAGAGAGTTAACTGCTTGTAGATTAGATAGGAAAGAGCCTTTTATTGTACAAGTTAAATGTTCTAAAAAATAAAAATTATAGCAATATATTAAGTTTTATATAAGTATAGTGGCAAGAAAAGTTTTTTATTAAAAATAAAGGATAACAATGCCATTAGTAACAATACCTAAAACTATAGAAGGTATGAATAAATCAGAAAAATATATTTTGAATAAACTTAAACAACTCTATATGGTAGAATCACCTATATCATATTTATATTTAGAACCGAAAATTAAAAATTTAACGCCAGATTTTATATTAATAGACCCTATTCGAGGTGTTATGATTATTGAAGTGAAAGCTTGGAGTATAGATTTTTTTGATACAATAAATCAAAAAAACATTATAGCTACCAATGGACAAACATTGGAAAATCCTGCTTATAAAGCACGAAGATATTTTAATACTCTCCATGGGATTTTTCGTTTTGCAGAAGAGTTAATAGATGATAAAAATTTATTAAAATTTAATCTACATTCTATTATAACTTTTACTGAACTTAAAAAAGATGAAGCTATAGAAAATAATTTTGAAACTTTTTTTGACCACTATCCAGCTAGAGTTTTATATAGAAATGAACTTACAAAATTAAAGCTAGATGGACTTTTTGACAATAATATAAAAGCTATTGATTCATCTATTATTGATACTATTCGTTCATCTATATTTCCTGAAATAAAAATTAAAAAAAGTAATGATACTACTATATCAGAGAATTTAATTGATGAAAAAATTTTAGCATTAGATATAGAACAAGAGAGATTTGCTAAAAGTTTACCTTTTGGTCATTATATGATTACAGGTATTCCTGGTAGTGGTAAAACTGTTGCACTTATTTCTAGAGCTATTTATTTGGCAAAACTTTTTCCAAATTGGAATATTTTAATATTGACATATAATAAATCATTAAAGTATCAAATAAGTTCGAAAATAGAGTCTATTAAAGAGGATTTAATAATACTTGATATTGATATTAATAATATTGAGGTATCTACTTTTCATCAAAAAGTAATGAGATTAAGTTCACTCTCTCCTCAAAATTATAGAGAAAATGCAGAAGAGTTTTGGAGAGATATTTTACCTAATGATGCTATAAAAAGTGCAAAAGCTACTTATGATGCTATTTTAATAGATGAATATCAAGATTTTTATAAAAATTGGTTTGAATTAGTATTAAAACTGATAAAAGAACATAAAAATGCAGATAAGAAAATGGTTAAAAATCTATTTTTAGCAGGTGATAGACTTCAAAGTATATATAATCCAAAGGAACTTAATTGGAAACAGGATATTGGATTAAATATGCAAGGTCGTTCAAAATTATTAAAAACTAGCTATAGAATTACAAAGGAACATATAGAGTTAGGATTATCTCTTTTACAAAATGATAAAAAATATGAAAAAGAGGTAAAAATTTTTTATGAAGAGGGAAAAGATATTCTTTTAAGAAATTTAAAAAGTAACTCCATTGAGATTTTAGAAGGAAATAATTATGATATTATTCAAAAATTTCAAGAGCTTTTAAAAAATTACTCTTATAGTGAAATTCTATTACTTGCTCCAACTTGGAATAGAATTAATAATATTAAAAGAGCATTACCAAAAGAGATGCAACATAATATTATATCATCAAAAGAGATTTCAGAAGATAAAGCAATTTTTACAACATATCACTCTGCTAAAGGTATTGAAGGTAAAGTAGCTATAGTTATAGATGTAGATAATATAGAGGATAGAAAACTTTTGTATGTAGCTTCAACTAGAGCATCTTCTAAACTTATATTGCATGGAATGAGATTAAAGGATAGTTCAATTGGGAAAGAGATATTTAATATACTAAAATAGTAACTATTTTAGTTAAATATTATGATATAATTTTTTAAAAGTAAAAAAGATTAGAAAAAAATGGATATAGAATATTATAAAAATATAAGAAGAAAATTACACACTATTCCAGAACTTGGGTATTGTGAGAGGAAAACAGCATCTTTTATTACTAAAGAGTTAGATAGATTAGATGTAGATTATAAAAAAGATATAGTAAAAACTGGAATAGTAGCTTGGATTAAAAAGGGTTCTATTAGAACTTATCATAAAGATACTCAAAAGATAATTGAAGATAGAATAGAAAAGATTACAAAATCAATATCTGAAAGTTTTGATATGAGTGCTACATTTACTCATCATAAATTATATCCTGCTGTTATAAATAGATATATAACCTCATCTTTAAAATCAGCTATAGAGACAGCAGGAGAGGAGAATATAGTAACTGATTATGTATCAAGTTTTGCTTCTGAAGATTTCTCCTTTTTTTTAGAAGAGAAAGAGGATATATTTGTATGGCTTGGAACAAAACCACCAAATAAAAAAGGAACTCCTCTACACTCTCAAAATTATGATTTTAATGATGATATTATAGAAATAGGCATTAACTATTGGGTCAATTTAGTTAAGATAGAGTTAAATAATAAGGATATATAGTGACAAAATTACTTTTTGGTGTGCATCTTCACCAACCTGTTGATAATTTAGGTGTGGCAGTAGAAAATGCTGTTAAGTTATGTTATGCTCCATTTTTTGAGCTTATGAGTAAATATCCAAATTTTAAATTTGCTCTTCACTCTAGTGGCTGGATTTTGGAGCATATTAAAATTAAATATCCAACAGTTTTTGAAGATATAAAAAGGTGTAATATAGAGTTTTTTACAGGTGGATATTATGAGCCAATATTAAGTTCTATTGATGAAAAATCTCAAATTAATCAGATAATGAAACTAACTAAATTTATAGAAGAGAATTTTTCTCAAACCCCAAAAGGTTTGTGGCTTACTGAAAGAGTTTGGAGTGATACTATTATCTCTGCATTAAAGAGGTGTGGAGTGGAATATTTAATAGTCGATGATGAGCATATATATAAAGCGAATAAAAAAGATATAGAAGGGTTTTATACAACAGAAAATAGAGGAGAAAGAGTCTCTATTTTCCCTATTAATAAAGAGCTTAGATATAAAATTCCTTTTGCTAAAAGCAGTGACTCTATAGATGAGGTTAAAAAATACTCAACTGCTATTATATTTGATGATTTAGAAAAATTTGGACTTTGGCCAAAAACTTATGATTGGGTATATGGTCAAAATTGGTTAAATGAGTTTGTTCAAAAGGCTATAGAAGAGGTTGAGACTATACATTTTAAAGACTACTACAAAGAAAACAGCTCTTTAGGGCTTATATATCTGCCTGAAAGCTCTTATATAGAGATGAATGAGTGGGCTAATGGAAAATGGAAAAACTTTTTTATAAAATATAGTGAGTCAAATCGTATTCATAAAAGGGTTTTAGAGTTTAAAGCGTTACAAAATGAACCACTATTTAAAGCTCAAACTAATGATGTATTTTGGCATGGTGCTTTTGGTGGTATATATCTACCCAATTTAAGAGATAATGCCTATAGATATATTATTGAGTGTGAAGATTTTTTACCTAATGGTGTAACTATTGAAGATATAGAAATATTAGGCTATCCTCAACTAAAAGTTAAAACTAAAAAGCTTATTCTTAGATTTTCAGCTAAAGGTGGTGCTTTAATTGAGTTTGATAGTAGAGATAAGAGATTTAATTTTCAAAACACTCTAACAAAAAGAGAAGAGAGTTATCATAAAGATATGTTAAAAGAGACAAACTCTTTAAATAATGAGATAGAGACAATTCATAATATGCAATATAATCTATCTAATGAGCTTAAAAAAGAGTTGGTTTTTGATAGTTATGAGAGAGTATCATTTATAGATTTTATTAAAGATAAAGATAAAATTATAAAATATTTTTCTAGTGAAATTTTTACTATAGATAATATGGTATTTAGCACAGAAAATTTAGTAAAAGAGTACTCTATTTTAGAAAATGGATTTAGATTTAAAAATAGTCTTAGCTTTAAAGGCTCTTATACTTATTTAATGGAGATTAATTTACACTTTGCACATTATAATGATTTAAAATTAAATGGTAAGATTGTTAGAGATAAAGATGAATTAATAGATAAAAAATTTATTTTAGAAGATAAATATACCAATAAAAAAATTATAATAGAGTTTGAAAATAGTATAAAATTAAACTATAAGCTTATTAAAACAATATCTCAAAGTGAAAAGGGGTTTGATGCTATTATTCAAGGTATTAGTTTAGATTTTGAGATAGAGTTTATAGATAGATTGGAAGTTAAAGGGAAATTTTTGTGTCTTTAAGTCTTAAATATTTATCTCAATAGTAGCAAAAAACAATAATATTTAAGAGCTAAAGCTATAAATATACGCCTAATTTAATCTGTATATAATAAAAAAATTATATAATTTCACATATTCTAACAAAA
>JAMOOP010000084.1 GCA_027065385.1 Campylobacteraceae bacterium
GGTCTTTGGGTCTTTATGAAGATGATGAATGTCTTAAAGATTTATGATGTTGATTCTCTTTTTGCCTTTAAAGAGCAGATTGGGGATATGATGGGATTGGATATTTAAGTTGTGTAGAAAGGTATGTTAGCAATGTGAATTAATGTATTAAATGTTCCTATAGAAATATCAAGAGTTACATGATTTGATGTGTATGTAATCATTTTATTATTTTGTTCATCTTTCTCTTCAAAAAAATACATATAAAGAGAAAAAAGCTCTTTAAGAGTGGCTTCATTATCTAATTTGACTATTATCGTTCTATTATTTTCTAGCTTAAAACTAATTTCACATTCAATTAAAAAACTCATAGGAAAATTAACTTTAGGTAAATTTGCTTCTATTAATATTTGACCTTTTTGACAAATATATTTATCTTTTTCTATTTTTCTATAAAAAGGATATTCTTCTATTTTTTTACACTGGTTATCATTAATAGATTTTTTATTTGTAAGAATAGAAGTTGCTGTAATATTGAAATATTGATTAATTGTAGTCCCATTCTCTACATTAGCAATACCGTAAATATCTTTGCCTATCTCTATTTTTTTATCTCCCATATTTTCCCTTTAAGAAATAGTCTGATGAATAACAGAGCCACTCTCTGCATTAACCACGCCTTTTACATCTCCTTTGATATTGATTATAATCCTACCATTAGAACCATCTTTATTAAATGCCTTCTCAAAATCCCTAATAATATCAGCAGAAGCCACACGGATATTTTCGCTTACTCTATAATAGACTGTTCCCTTTTTATCTGTTGTTTTTTTGAGTTTTAAATCTTTGGAAAGTGAAATAAGCCGACCATGAGGTTTAACCGATAGAACTAATATCTCTTCTCCTTGATAATCTACCCATTTAATATTAAGTGAGAGAAATTCAGGTTGAGAGTTGTTATTTAAAATTTCAAGAAGTTGTTGAGTGAGTTTGTCTAGTGAACGAGGAATATTAGTATCATCAAATTTAAATGCTTTTTTAGTTTCGTCTTCAATCCCAATAATCAGATAAGCTGTTTTATCAATAGAATGAATATCCCCATTGGCAAGAGCCAATATATCCTTGATAAACTCCCCTTTTAAATCCTCTTTTTTATACCACTCTCTTTTGAAATCTACTTTTGAGTTTTCACCTTGCTTTATTATTTTTTCTAAATCTTCTATTTTCACTATTTTTCCCTAAAAATTATATTATAGATTTATAATATAGTAAAATAGATAAAATAAATATAAAATTTAGACTAACTTTAATATTTTTTAATAGATAAATATATATTTGTTGTATTCTATTTATATGAAATCATTTTAAAGCTCTCTTAGCAATCTCTTCTAAAAAAGTGGTAGCGTAAGAACCTTTTGGAAGATAAAATTGAACTCTTAACTCTCTTTTTTTCTCATTATAACTAAAGGCTAAATTTTCAGGCCATATCCAAGCGTATCTTCTATCTCCTTTTAGAGAATATAACTCTTGGTCATCATATTTTGCCTCTAAATATCTAGCATCAGATAAGGCTCTGCTTGTTTTTGCCCCACATATTAGACCTGTTGGACTCTCATTATGGTTTAAAAACTCTATTGATGATATATTAAAATCTTGAATTGGATATGATTTTCCATAAGGGTACTCTTTCATATCATCTCCAATAAATAGTTTAAAAAAGTTCTTCTGTCTAACTAAAGCCTCAATTAACTCTTTAGGGTATGAGAGTAGTTCAGATGCTTTTTTAACGCTATTGTTTTCAACTATTTTTGAAATTGATATACGATTAGATAGCCACTGATTAAATAGATGACTCTGATAAGCAGATACTAAAAGTTTCTCTTTAGCTCCTCTTAACCGTTTTCCAGAGTGTGCTATCTCTTTTCCTTGTAGATAACTCTTATTATCTTCTCCAAATCGTTGATAGCCGTAGTAGTTTGGTATTCCCTCCTCTTGCATTCTTAGGGCTACCTCTCTTATTTGTATATTTGCTTGTGGAGTTACTTTTTTTAAAATAACGGCAAACTTATTTCCTTTTAGTTGACCTATTTTAATTGGAAATTTATTATATTTTTTCTCTAATATCTCTATTTTATTTGTAGTAAGATTTGCAATAACATCTTTTTCATACTTTTTAGGAATTGAGATATATTGAATAGTAGTCGCACTTTTATCTTTAAGTCCTGCATATCCAATATCTCTATGTTCAAGCTTTGTAGCTTTGGCTAATACAGTAATTAATTTAAATGTACTCATATCTGATTTTTTAATTTTAAGTATTAGATATGAGCCTTTATTTGTAAATTGAAATAGAGGTATCTCCTCTACAAAAAATCTCTCAATAGTCTGTTCAAAATTAAAATGTATAGGTTGGTGGTTATAAGCGTAAATTTTTTTCATCTTCGAATTATAGCAGAACTATTAATTATAATTAATCTAAAATATATATAACTCCATCAACTCCAACCCTAGCCATCTCTTCAATCTCGCTATCTTCTAAAATCTCAACTAAAATCTCTGTATCAAATAGATAATTTTGAGCTATTGGCATAATCTCTTTGCTTAACTCTTTAGAGCAGATTATATATTTAGCATTTAGTAAATTAGCAAAAACAGCATCTTTTATATTACTAATTTTTACAGAGTAAGGGATAAGATTTTCTTTACAATATAGTGCAATCTCCATATTTAAAGTAGATAGTAAAAGAGTACTATTTGGTGGGGTTCTATCTATATCTTCTATTTTAGATATAGGGTAAAACTTTTCTGATTTAATTAAAGGGTGATTAAAAACTTTCACTATCTATCTTTTTGAGCTTTCTCTAAACACTCATTAGAGCAATATGATTTTTTATGATAGATAATCGCATCATCTTCTGTCATATAAGTACCACATATTTCACACTGTGCCGTTGGGGCTACTTTTGTAAAATCATCACTACTACTATTTTCTTTTCTCTCTTTATTAATTAGTGGAATTTTACCACCCAAAAATCTATAGACTACAACACCAATAATTGCAAATAGAATAAGTTTAAATATCATTGTTTACCCTTTTAATATATAAGTAGTTTCTCTTTCCTTGATTTATTATATCATAATCCATAGATAAAGTAATATCCTCCAACTCATTAAATACCTTTTCACCTTTATAAAATAGATATTTAGTACTACTATTTTTAAGATGAGCCGTTAGATTTAATAACATTTTAATATTTGTTACAGCACGAGAAGATATAAGTTCAAAAGGTTTAGAGGTTTGATAATCTTCTACTCTTTTTTTAATAACCTCTACATTATCTAAATCTAATTCAAGTGAAGCAAATTTTAAAAAAGAGGCTCTTTTGTTTCTAGGTTCACAAAGTACAACTCTAGTTTCAGGATAAACTATAGCTAATATTAAAGCAGGAAACCCAGCACCAGTTCCCACATCTAAAATAGATTTAGGTTTATCTATAAAATTAGTAGGATATAGAGAGTCTTTAATATTAGACTCTATTTCACTAATAGTTTTAGCTCCAGTTAAATTATGAATTTTATTCCATTCCAATAAAAGAGTAGTAAATTTTTTAAACTTTTTATTCTCAATTTTCAATTTTCAATTCTCCATTCTATAAAAGGTGTCCAAGTTGCTCCTTTTTAACCTGAAGATACTTTTTATTATATGGATTTGGAGTAATTTTAATTGGTACTCTCTCTACTATCTCCACATTTTTTAATGACTCAATTTTAGATGGATTATTTGTTAATAGTTTTATCTTTTCTATATTAAAATAGTCTAATATAAACTCAACTATCTCATAAGTTCTCTCATCTGCTCTAAATCCTAATTGATGATTAGCCTCAACTGTATCTAATCCTGTATCTTGCAAGGCATAAGCATTTACTTTTCCAAGAAGTCCAATATTTCTACCCTCTTGACGATGATATATAATCATTCCACTACTATTTGCTATAAGTTTTTGTGCAAAAGCCAACTGTTCACCACAATCACACTTCTTAGAACCCAAAGCATCACCTGTTAAACACTCTGAATGAACTCTAACTAATGGGGTTTTATCTAAATTATCTGTAAAGATAGCAAGATGCTCTTTACACCCCTCTTTAAAGGCTTGAATATTAAATGTTCCATATATGGTTGGAAGTTTTGCAACTTTGGATATTTCAATCTGTTTCATGGTCGTAATTATATCGGTTTATGATAAAATTTGGTATATTGATTTAATTTGCCTAAAAGCTTAAATTTATTTCCACCGTATTGCTTTTGCAATTAAGATAGAGTTTTCTTTGAGGATCTTGATAAAATATAAACTATACCAATACAAATATCCCATAATTTATTTAGGTTTAAAATATACACTTAGGATTACAAAAAATATTTATTATATCCACAACCTTAGAAGCATACCCCCACTCATTATCATACCAAATTAGAAGTTTTACCATTTTTTTACCTTTGACATCTGTAAAACGATGGTCAACAATGGTTGTATATCTCTGCTTTTGAAAATCACTAGATACCAATGCTTCATAACTATTAAGCATAATATCAAACTTCTGATTTTTTTCATACGCTTGACACAATAATATAATCTCCTCTTTAGTACACTCTGCTTTTACAAATAGTGTAACAGCAATAGCCCCAACAGTACTTGTTGGTACTCTTAGAGAACTTGATGCAATAGAGTCTGAATTGATAGTTGGCATAACAAAAGAACACGCCTCTATGGTAGTAGTTTTACTAGGAATTATATTTTGTGTAGCAGAGCGACCAAACTCTAAATTACACTCTATGCCCCTATCTACGCTACCAATACATCCACTATCAAGAACTCTTTGATGATTTAAAAGAGGATGGATAGTGACTATATCACCATATTCTATCCCTTTTTCTATGTCAATTAGTTTTAAAATAGGCAATAGAGCCGTTGCGTTACATGAGCTTGTAGAGATAATTTTATGGTTATTTAAATCGAACTGTTTTTCATTGACACCTAAAATAACATTTATATCAGCATCTCTATTTGGATGTGTCAAAAAAATAGCTTTTACATCTAACTCTCGAAGTTTTTGTATATCTATTTTACTACCACTAGCATCTATAATAATATCAATATCGACTAACTCAATATCTTCTAATGAGTGATGGTTTAGTATCTCTATTTTAGTTGTAGAGTTCTCTATGTAGTTACCTACTACTTGAAACTTATCATCAATCGCTCCATAGGTTGAGTCATAATTGATAGTGTAGGCTATACTTTTGATATTTGGATTTATCTCATTTATCGCTACTATATTGAGTGATTTACTCTCTAATGCTATTCTTAGAATTGCTTTGCCGATGCGTCCTATGCCATTTAGTAATATTTTCATTTTTTGGTTTTATCATAGGGAGTATAAAAATATTTTGATATAAATCAATTTTTCACTAAAGAAATAGATAAAAACTAATCTATTATAACTTTTTGATAAGAGTCAAATCTTAACAGAATAAGTTAAATTATAATAACGCCATGATAAAAGCAATTATAAAAAGAGATGGAAGTTCTCAAAAATTTGTCCCATTTAAGATTGAAGATGCTATTAAGAAAGCTTTTAATAGTGAAGTGAAGCCTTATGATAAATCCGTTTTCAGAGCTGTAATGCACCATATTAATACTCAAGATAAGATTAGTGTTGAGGAGGTTCAAGATATAATAGAAAAGGAGCTTTATACACATCAACACTTTGAAGTAATGAAATCATTTATCATCTATCGCCATATTCATAAGATTCAAAGAGAGCAGATTTTGGGAATTGATAAAGATACTACTTATATTAATTCTACACAAACTATCAAAGAGTATATTGATAAATCTGATTGGAGAATTAATGCTAATTCCAATACAGGATATTCCCATGCAGGACTTATAAATAATACAGCAGGTAAAGTAATAGCCAACTATTGGCTAGATAAAGTCTATTCAAAAAAAGAGGGGTATGCTCATAGAGATGGAGATTATCATATACATGACCTTGACTGTTTGAGTGGATATTGTGCAGGTTGGAGTTTGAGGGTTTTACTTGATGAGGGATTTAATGGTGTTAGAGGTAGAGTTGATAGCAAACCACCCAACCATTTTAGGGAAGCACTAGGGCAAATGGCAAATTTTTTGGGAATTTTACAGAGTGAGTGGGCAGGGGCTCAGGCATTTTCATCGTTTGATACCTATCTAGCACCTTATGTTTTTAAAGATAGACTCTCTGCTACCCAGATAAAAAAGGCAGTAAGAAGTTTTATCTATAATTTAAATGTTCCTGCAAGATGGGGGCAATCTCCATTTACCAATATTACCATAGATTGGACAGTGCCAGAGGATTTAAAAGAGCAGATTCCTACCAAAAAACAACTTCATCTATTTAAGGATTTGGATGATAATGAGTTGCTTTTGCAAGAGGCAAAAAAAAGAGGCGTAGATAGGTTGGAGAGTTTGACATATAAACATTTTCAAAAAGAGATGAATATGATAAATAGAGCCTATTATGAAGTGATGACAGAGGGTGATAGTAGTGGTCAACCCTTTACATTTCCAATTCCTACTGTAAATATTACGGAAGATTTTGATTGGTATGGAGAAAATACTGATGTTTTATTTGAAAATACGGGAAAGATTGGCTCATCTTATTTTCAAAATTTTATTGGAAGTCAGTATAAAAAAGATGAGGATGGTAAGCTTGTAGCCAACGAAGAGGCATATAAACCAAACCATGTTAGGTCAATGTGCTGTCGTCTTCAACTAGATTTACGAGAACTTCTAAAAAGAGGTGGTGGACTTTTTGGAAGTGCAGAGATGACAGGAAGTATTGGTGTTGTTACTATCAATATGGCACGACTTGGATACCTCTACACAGGAGATAAAAACAGATTATTTATTCGATTAACTGAACTTATGGAACTTGCTTACTCAACACTTGAAAAAAAGAGAATATTTATTCAAGAGATGTATGATAGAGGGCTTTTCCCTTATACAGCTAGGTATCTACATGGATTTGATAACCACTTCTCGACTATTGGTGTTAATGGAATGAATGAGATGATACGAAATTTTTCAAATGATAGATTTGATATTACTCATGATATAGGCAAAAAGTTAGCATTAGAGATTTTAGATTTTATAAGAGTTCAGCTACAAGAGTTTCAAGAACGCTCAGGCAATTTATATAACTTAGAAGCAACACCAGCAGAGGGAACGACCTATCGGTTTGCAAAAGAGGATATAAAGAGATTTCCTGATATTATTCAAGCAGGAACTACTGAAAATAACTACTATACTAACTCTTCACAAATCCCAGTATTTCATACTGATGACCCATTTGAAGCATTAATCTTACAAGATGAGTTACAGTGTAAATATACAGGTGGTACAGTTCTTCACCTCTATATGAGAGAAAAAATATCTTCAGTAGAAGCTACTAGAAAATTGGTAAAACGAGTTATTAGTAATTTTAGATTGCCATATATTACTATTACTCCCACATTCTCCATCTGTCCAAAACATGGCTATCTCTCTGGGGAGCATGAGTATTGTCCTAAGTGTGATAATGAAATTTTAAAAGAGGAGAAGTAATGAAACAGTAAATGATAAGCGTTGGAAAAGATAAAACTAAAATAGATTTAAGATATTTTAGAATAGGAAAGGATTTATTGGTTATTATTACAGGAGGAGATGCACATATCGGTGCTGTTACTCTATCCGAAAAGGGGTGTTACTCAACACTTAGTAAAAAGGGTCATAAAGAGTGTGTTATAACCAAACAGGTAGCCCCAAGAATACAAAATTTTTTCAAAAAAGATGTATTGGTAGTTTGTGGTATTCATATAGATAATGCGACTCTAAAAGAGATTAGTACTTTGGTTGAGAATGCTAAAGAGTGTGTAAAGATTTTTTTAAAGGAATTCAAATGAGTAGAGATAAGATATTAAATAATAGCGAAACAAAAAGAACAAGATGTATAGTCTATACTAGAGTAATGGGTTATCATAGACCAGTTGAGAGCTTTAATATAGGTAAAAAAGGTGAACATAAAGAGAGAAAATTTTTTATCCAAAAGGCTTTATAACTCTATGACAAACAGACCTATATATGACATTACCCCCTTTACAATGTTAGACTATCCAAACCATCTAGCCACTATTTTTTGGTTTGCAGGGTGTAAAATGAGATGTCTTTACTGTTATAATAGGGATATTGTATTTGGAGAGGGTAAGATGTCTATTGATGAGGCATTGAGTTTTTTAGATAGTAGAAAGGGACTACTTGAAGGTGTTGTTTTATCAGGTGGGGATGCTTCACTTTATGATGGTTTAGCAGATTTTTGTCAAGAGATAAAAGAGAGAGGATTTAAAATTAAACTCGATACCAATGGAATTAACTTTAAAAAGGTTTATGAGCTGGTAGAGGGCAGATTGGTTGATTATATTGCACTTGATTATAAAGCACCAAAAGAGAAGCATTATGCTATCACCAAAGATAGACACTTTCATCTTTTTTCAAAGACTTTGGATTATCTTATAGAGCAAAAATTTCCCTTCGAGGTGCGAACAACGATACACAGTGATTTAATAAGAGTAGAAGAGATTAATCGAATTATTAAAGATTTGGTTAAAAGAGAATATAAAGGAATTTACTATCTTCAACCATTTGTTTATGTTGAGAATACTATTGGTAGAGTAACCAAAGAGAAAAGCTCATTTGATAATTCTAGGCTTTTAGAGGGTGTTGATGTTGTTTGGAGGTAGTTTTTAAGTACTCTTTAGATATGTTAGTAATAGAAAAAGATAAGTTATCTGATATAAGAGAGTTAAATTTAGTTGAAAGATTATAGAGATTTATCTATGCAGGTAAAGATGAAATGATTTTAGAGAGATATTGTAATGGGAGTAAAATACCACTATAAAACCTTTAGTATAACTATTTAACTAACATATATACAAAATTATATTAGTTTATGATAGAATTTGGCAATTTGATTTAAGGATATGGAATGTTTGCTAGATTTAGAAGAAAAAGACTTAACCCTGTATTAAGGGACTTATTACAAGAGACACATTTAAGTGTTAATGATTTTATATATCCACTATTTGTAAAGAGTGGTGAGGGGATTAAAAAAGAGGTAGCATCAATGCCTGATGTTTTTCAAATGAGTATTGATGAGGTTATTAAGGAGTGTGCTGTTTTAAAAGAGCTTGGGATTTACTCTATTATACTATTTGGTATTCCAGATGTTAAAGATAGTGTGGGAAGTGATGCTATGTGTGAACATGGGATTATAGCATCGGCTATTAGAGCAATTAAAGAGGCTCACCCCGATATGTTTGTAGTAACTGATTTATGTTTTTGTGAATATACAGACCACGGTCACTGTGGAGTTCTTGATCCAGTCTTAGAGACAGTTGATAATGATATTACACTAAAAAATCTAGCTTCCCAAGCTGTAGTACATGTAAAAGCAGGAGCTGATATGATAGCACCATCTGGAATGATGGACGGTATGATAACCTCAATTAGAAATGGACTTGATATGGTAGGTTTCTCTCATATACCAATTATGAGTTACTCAACTAAATTCTCATCAGCATACTATGGACCTTTTAGAGATGTAGCAGAGAGTAGCCCTAGTTTTGGAGATAGAAGAAGTTATCAGATGAACCCAGCAAATAGAAAAGAGGCTATTTTAGAGAGTTTAGAAGATGAAAAAGAGGGAGCAGATATTTTAATGGTAAAACCTGCACTAGCCTATTTAGATATAGTAAGAGATATAAAGGAGAACTCATCTCTACCTCTAGCTGTTTATAATGTAAGTGGTGAATATAGTATGTTAAAAATAGCAGGAGATGCTGGAGTAATTGATTATGAAAAGGTTATGATGGAGACTATGATAGGCTTTAAGAGGGCAGGAGCTGATATAATCATTAGTTATCATGCTAAAGAGGTAGCTCGGATTTTAAGAGGAGATTAAATTTTATAGATATAGGTACTTTTAAAGAGTGCCTATATCAAACTTTATTTAAATATTATTTATAATTTTGCAAACTTTTAATAATCTCATCTATATCCATATCATCATAAGTTTTTTCATTATATATTAAATAGAAACTTCTAATTATTGGATTATCTTTTATTCGAGATTTATATAACTCCTCTCTTTTTAACTCATCTTCTATAGCAAGTTCTGATACAATAGCTACTGTAGGATTTTCTCTATTTGGTTTTGACCATTTAATGCTCTGTATAGCTGCTGTTGCATTATCTATCTCTGATACAGATTTAAAACTTTGATATGATAGAATCACCAAAACTAGCACAAAATAAACAATGTTCTAGCTGTAACTATAACTAATTATAAAAAAAAGTTATAGTCAGGCAACCCTGTAATAGTCTTCAAGAATAAATTTTATAGATTCTTT
>JAMOOP010000085.1 GCA_027065385.1 Campylobacteraceae bacterium
AATGAAACAAACATATAGAAATAGAAGAAAAAGATATAATTTAAGAGTAAATCTTATTTGTGGATTAATTAATTTTGATAGAGGTATGAATTGTTGAAATATTGAGTTTTGCAAGAAGTCTATTATTTATATTTTGATAATTTTTATTTTTAAAATAAAATATAAAATTTTTAAGTGCATCTTCTTGATAAGGTCGTAGTTTTTGTTTTAAATTATCAGATATGGATTTAGGTATATTTGGCTTAGATGTAAATTTAAAAGCTGTTTCTATCTCTTCATAAAGTGGATTAAACGCTACCTCAGTATTCTTACTCATCATTCACACCATAAAACTTTTTATTGATAGCTATCTCATCGGCACTAACGCTATACTCTTCATCTTCTATCTCGTTTATAGGGAGATATTGCATATTTTTGTTTAATCTTCCTATCTCACAATCTTTGAAGTTGTCTATCTCTTTGAGTTCTGCATAGATAAAGCTACCTCCACCTTTCCACTCTACACTTTTAGAGATACCTCCTTGTTCTCCCTCTATAACCTTTTTCATTCGCTCTACTGATATATCTTCTATATAGTCCATCTGTTCTATACCTATATATCTTCTTCCCATTTTATGAGCTACTGCACACGTTGTTCCACTTCCTAGATGGAAGTCTAATATTAGGTCGTTTTTGTTTGTAGATAATGTAATAATTCTTTCTATCAAGTTTTCAGGTTTAGGAGTATCAAAAATCTTTTTATTAAATATTTTTTCTAAATGCTTAGTGGCATTAGTTGTTGTATCTAAATCACTCCATAATGTAGTTGTAGCCGACCCTTTATCTTTTTCTTCATTAAGATATTTTTTTAATTGAGGTTTACTTTTACCAGTTTGTCCAAATATTATACGGTCTTCACTCAAATATCTTTCATATTCTGATTGAGTTGTTCTCCAACATCTGCCATTAGGGGGGTAAAATTCCTCATTGCTATTTGGATTTAAAATAGGATATGTTAAGTTAGGTCTTATATTTGGTGCATCAAATGGGTCTGCTTTATATTTTCCTTTTCCATCATTATCATCATATTTGTATTTACTTTCATCTACTGATAATCTAAAATCTTTTTTATTTAATTTTATTTTATTTTTTGCATAAAATAGATTGTGATTTGTTGCTAAAGAGATGATAGTATCATTTTGAACAGATTTTCTACTATTCCAAATTACATCTGCTATAAAATTGTCTCTATTGAATATTTCATCTAATAAAACCTTTAAATAAAAAGCTTCGTTATCATCTAATGTTACAAATATAACCCCATCATCACTCAAAAACTCCCTAGCAACCTCTAACCTATTTTTCATAAATGTAAGCCAAGTAGAGTGATTAAAACTATCATTATAATTAAAGCTATCATTTCCAGTATTGTAAGGAGGGTCAATATAGATAAGCTTTACTTTCCCTCTATATCGTTCCTTTAAACTATGAAGTGCTAAAAGGTTATTACCCTTTATGATAAGGTTATCATCTTCTGTTATCTCCTCTACTGTATGCTCTCCCTCTCTATCGTACTTTTTAATATTTGTAAGCACTTTAGGTTCTAAAAGTCTATCTATATCATCAGCACTTATCACATTGTTATAAAACACCTCACTATTTTTATCATCATCTTTAGTTTGTCCACCCTCTAGTAAACAATCTTTATGAGGAAACGCTAAAACAACATCATCAAACTTTTTAATAAAACTATCTTTTTTGATTAACCCTATCTTGTTCTTATAAGATGTAAAAGAGTGTTTTGAATATTCATTCATTGTAAAAAACTCTATGAGCTTATTTTGATTTAATATACAAAAATCTTTAGTAGTTGTAAAAAAGTGTCGTTTTGTAGTTTCATCATCTACTAAAAGCTGTACTAACTCTATATCTATCTCTTCAATAGCTGTAAGTAT
>JAMOOP010000086.1 GCA_027065385.1 Campylobacteraceae bacterium
AGATAAGATTACAAAAGATATTTCACAAGGTGGAGGAGAACATCTTACTACTCTACTTAATATAATGAAACTTAAAAAAGATAGTGCATCTATAACTAAAATTCAATCTAATTTTAATGAGCTTTCGATTCTAAATGATAGAGAGTTTTTATCTAAACTGAAGAGAATATCTAATTCATAATGGGTTAGATATAAATATTTGTGGTGCATCAGAGAGGATTTGAACCTCCACGCCTATAAGGCACTACCCCCTCAAGATAGCGTGTCTACCGTTCCACCACTGATGCTTTATGAGGATTTAGGGTGGAATTATACCACCCTGAGCTTATTTAGTCTTTAAATTACTAATTATCCAAGAAATGGGTTAGCATAAAGTGCAATAAGAGCAATTACAAGTGTATAGATAACTTGTGCTTCAATCATAGCAAGAGCAATAAACATAGTAGTCATTAGTTTACCACCAAGACCTGGATTTCTAGCAGTACCAGCAATCGTTGCAGCTGCAGTATGACCCATACCAATAGCTCCACCAAGAGCAGCAAGTCCAAGACCAACACCAGCAGCAACAACAGAGTATGCTTTAATCATAGAAGCACCCTCTTCACCAGCAAACGCAACAGCACCAAGTGCTAAGAAAAGTAAGAAAAACTTTTTCATTTTAATATCCTTAAGTTAATAGATTTTAAGTCTCTTTAGACTGTCTCTTAAAGTCCGTTCGGATAGCGTAAACATATATCTCTATATGCCAATAGTCACATAAATGCAAACTATTTCCCTACTTATCACTCTTTGAAACGGTGTGATTATAGCTAATATGAGATTTAATAATTATTAAGAGTTTAGTTTAAAAAGAGGTGTAGTAGTATATACACCTTTAAGATACTAAACTACACACTTTTTAAAATAGATAAGCAGGAGTACAAAGTTCTACTTTTTTACCCTTTTGTTCTAGTACTATTATATCAATAGTGTCACCTACTTTATATAGTTCATCTAATTTATCAATTCTCTCTTTTGCCACTTTTGAGATATGTAAAAGAGCATCATATCCATCTGGCATCTCTATAAACATACCAAAATCTACTATTTTCTTAATTTTCCCACTATACTGTTTATTTATCTCATAATTCATCTGTTTTTTAGTAGGAGTTGCAGTTATAGTATCTATATAAGCTTTTGCATCGGCTACGCCATCTTTAGATGAACCTGTAATTTTTACACTATTTGCATCTCTAGCTATATCAATACTTACTCCATACTTTTCTATAATCTCACGGATAGTTCCACCACCTTTTCCAATAATAGCAGGAATATGACCAGAGTCTATACTAAATACAATAGTTGAAGGCAAGGCTTGGCTTGGTGTCATATCTTTTAGGGACTCTTCCATTATATTTAATATATGTAATCTTCCCTCTTTTGCTTGATAAAGAGCATTTTTTAATATTTCTCTATCTATTCCACCTAGTTTTATATCCATCTGAAGTGCTGTTATACCATCTTTTGTACCTGTAATTTTAAAGTCCATATCTCCGTCATGGTCTTCTAATCCCATAATATCACTAAGTACGGCATATCTATCACCCTCTGTTACAAGTCCCATAGCAATTCCTGCTACAAGTTTTTCAGTCTCTACTTCAGAAGCTCTTAATGCTAATGCTCCACCACAAACTGTAGCCATTGATGATGAACCATTTGACTCTAATATTTCAGAAACTAATCTAACTGTAATATCTCTATTAATATCTAGTGTTGGCTCTAATGCTCTTTTTGCTAAGTTTCCATGTCCTAACTCTCTTCTACCTGGAGGTCCTTGTCTTTTCGCCTCTCCTACAGAAAATGCAGGAAAATTATAGTGAACCATAAATGTCTCATAGAGTGAACTTTTAGAACCTATTAGCTCATAAGCTTGTGCCGATTTAGAGTCACCTATTGTTGAAGTAACTAATGCTTGTGTTTGACCTCTTGTAAATAGACATGAACCGTGAACTGATGGTAAAATATTAGTTTCTATTGTAATTGGTCTTACTTCATTTAAAGCTCTTCCATCTGCTCTTATATTTTTATCTAAAATAAGTGAACGAACAATAGATTTTTTATACGCTTGTAACATTTCAGATACTAATGCTTTACTCTTTTCTTCACCTTTAGCTTCAAAATCTGCCATAACTTTATCTCTTATAGCTTTTAGCTCACTACTTCTTTCACTTTTTGCCATAGATTGAACAGCGCTTTCAACCTCTTCTTTATAGTTAGTCTCAATATAACTGTATAGCTCTTTATCTGATAACTCTTCAGACATAGTTAAAGGTATTTCCTCTTTTATAGCAACTTTAAATCCTTGTTCATACTCAGCTGTTGCTTTAGAGATAGCATCTTGTGCAGTAGAGATAATATCTAAAAGTTCATCTTCATCTAACTCATTTACTTGTTGTTTATAATCTTTTTCTGACGCATTTACACACATCTCAATCATAAGAACATCTAATCCACTACCAACTACCAATAAATCTAGTGTTGATTTCTCTTGCTCTTTTAGATTTGGATTTATAAGTATCTTTTCATTAACCTTACCAATTCTAACAGCTGATACAGTTTTTGTTATTGGAATATCTGATGTATATAATGCAGCAGATGCTGCGTGCATTCCTGCAAGTTGCATATCAATATTTTCATCACTACTTAAAACCATTA
Source organism: Campylobacteraceae bacterium (assembly GCA_027065385.1). Taxonomy (GTDB): domain Bacteria; phylum Campylobacterota; class Campylobacteria; order Campylobacterales; family Sulfurovaceae; genus UBA1140. The sequence goes on from JAMOOP010000086.1 coordinate 2,695, forward strand.
CAGTTAATACCACAGGATAGTGAAATCCTTTTGGAAATAGTGGTCTTAAAGAACGGTCAATAATTCTTGAAGTTAGTGTTTCAAAATCTCCAGGTTTTGTCTCCCTTTTTATAAATCCCCCAGGTATTTTAGCTGCTGCATAAGATTTCTCTATATATTGAACTGTTAGTGGTAAAAAATCTTCCTCTACAGCTTTTGTATCAATTGCTACAGCTGCTAAAAGAACAGCATCTCCACACTGATACAATACTGCTCCACTTGCTTGTTTTGCTACTTTATTAAAAGTATATTTTTCATCTAAATTATTACAAGCAATCTCTATAATTTGTTCACTCATTTTATATTTCTTCCTTTCTGTTTTCTATCTTTTTATCTCTATTTTGCATTATATGCGCTATCTCCTCGAAATTAAATGGCTCTAAATCTTTATAATAATACTCTTTAGATATATAATCATTAATTTTATATGGACAAAATATATCATCACATATTTTTACTAAACTCTTATATATAATATTATCTAAAATAGGAACAGCAACAAAAACATTTTTTGCCCCTAAAGCTATTACTGTTTTAATAGCTGTCATTATAGTTAAACCTGTCTCAATAGACTCATCAACTAAGATAACAAACTTATTATTTAGCCCATTTAAAACTAAACCATCTCGATATTTATTAATATATCTTAAAATCTCCTCTTTATATTTATGGTGTGCTTGGCTATATATATAATCTTTTGATATATTAAAAGAGTCAATAAGAGATTTATTCATTACTATCTCTTCTGTCTCTCCAACCATTGCTAATGCTAGTTCGGGATTAATATCTGATATTATAGGTTCAGATAATAGAATATCTACTCTACAATTAAGAAAAGAGGCTATTTCCTTAGCAAAAAAAACACCTCCTTCACTAATACCCAAAACTACCGTTTCATTTGATTGTAAAATCTCTTTAGGTAAAATATTTATTAAAGTAGAAGAAGCCTCTTCTCTATTTTTAAATATATATTTATCTTTCATCTATTTTCCAGATGATGCTGAAGCAGCTGCACCTAAAAGATTTTTTAAATCATTATCAACAAAGCTAACCCCAAGACCTGCTGATACACTATTGGCTTTACTATTTAAAATATTATTAGCACTTAAATAGGCATTAATATGTTTAAAGAATTGATACCTAACAGTAGTAGTAAGATTTGGATTTTTACCTCTAACATCCGTTACAGCATTAAAGTCATATATATTTGTACTAATTTTTAAAGTATCATTCCATGAGAAGAAATCAACTCCAAACCCTCCTGTACTCTCTATTACACCTACACGAAAAAGTAAATCATCAAATCTTTTTCCATATTGAGCAGATATTAAAAACTCTCCACTCTCATGTTTTTTATTTCCTGCAAATCCTCTTTCAAACTTATCATTTGCTTTAAAGCTAGGAGATGAAGCTAATCCTATCATATAGTATCTAGTAGCATCAGGTTTTAATGCTAAATTAAATTGTGTTTTAGAGTATCCACCATCATCATAAACTTCATCAGACCTCATCTCTACATGAAGTTCACTTTTTGTCATACTATCTAAATATTTATCAATTTTTTCCATTGTCTCTGTTCCATCAGAGAAAAATCCATCAACAGAGGTTAATGCTTTATTTAAATTACTATTATTATCTTCTATTTTTGTATTTAAATTATCTTCTAATCTTGTAAATTTATCAATAGCAGGTGGAAGTTTTTTATCAAGTGTAGCCCCTATACTATCTAAATAGCTTGTAATACTATTGATTTTTGCCATAATCGCAGGTAGGTCTTTATTAATATTTTTAGCTACGCTAGAGTAGTGAGATAAGGTTTTACTAATATCTTTAGATACTTTAGAGTAGTCTTTTGATGTTTTTGTTATACTTTTACTCATAGTATTAAAATTTTTTATAGTATTATTGGCATTTTGAATAATCTCATGTATAGTTTTATTATCTTCTGTACTAATTGATGCTAAAAGATTTGTAAACTCTTTTATATTTGATAAAGAGGTTTGAATATCATCTTTTCCACCACTATTTAAAACCTCTCTTAAGTCTCTAACTAAAAGTTTAATCTCATTAAAAGCCTCATCAGCAGAAGTAGAAGCATCAGCAATAGAAGATTTTTTTTCCTCTTTTTCCAAAAGCATATTTGGTTTTAATATCTCTTTTGAACTGCTCGGTTTTATATCTAAAAACTTCCCACCAAGTAAAGAGTCTTGTGAAAGAGTAATAATAGAGTTAGTTGGTATTTTAACTCCCTCATTAATACGAAGATTTGTAATAACACTACCATCTTTTAATATAATATTTTCAACAAAACCTATATCAACACCTTTAAACTTAACCTTTGCTTTTGGTTTTAAACCTGTACCATCTTCAATTTTTGCCATTAAAGGATAAGTTTTTTTAAATAGATTATCAAAACTACTTAGTTGAGATAGTAATCCAAAAAGAAAAAATAGCGATACGGTAATAAAAAGACCAACCTTTGCTTCTGTTTTCATTAATTATTAACTCCTTGTGAAGAAAAACTATCTTCTATATTTTGCTGTATTCCACCAATAGGATTTAGATTTAACTCAAAATAGAGTGCTGTATTTCTAAAAGAGTTTTCTAAATTTGGAATAACCTCTTGACCTATACTAATTTTAGAACTCCAACACTTCTGTTTATGTATTAAACCTACATTCCATTGATGGTTATAATCTTGTTTTAAATCATAATCAAAACTAAAAAACCAACTGTTTTTATCTTGATAATGGTCTATAAATTTAGTTTGTAAAAAGCTTGTTTGCTTATTATCAAATAAAAAATCATTATTATAAAAATGAGTTAACATTATATCATAGTTGTTTTGATTATATCTAAGAGAGGTTGTAGCCGTATGTATTTCTTCTTCGTTCCAAGAGTATTTTAAATGATTATAAAGGTCTAAATTATCCTTTTTATACTCTAATTCATTAAAAATATCTCCTTTAGCCTCTACTCTTTTTGGATAATAACTATATCCAAAAGAGTGCATAAAATTCATATCTAAACTACTATTAAAAAAATACTGTTCTAGTGCAAAAGAGAACTGTTCCTCTTGTGTGTATGTTACAAAAAGCTCTTTTTTCTCATCAGCTAAATATTTATAAGATAGTGGTGTCTCTTTTTGTCTGCTTGGTATTACATAAGTAAATATAGGGTGAATGGTGTGAGTAAAAGAGTTATATTCTTTTGTTAAATCAGAAGAGAGTGTAAATTTATGATAGTTTCTATAATAGTAGTAATAATCTTTATATTTTGAACTAATATTATCAAAATCAACCCTATTTAAATATAGATTTTCAGAGAGTGATACATCTAAAAAATTTTCAAAAAATGAGTCATAATAAGTTATAGGTAAATCAATTTCAGCTTGTGTAGCCCTGCTTCCTTTTACTCTTGTAAAATTATGTAATCTTGCATTAAAAGAGTAGAATAATGTACTATCTAAAATACTTTCTAAATAACGGTGATATTGAAGTGATGGTATCTCTTGAATTGTTTTACTATTATTCTCTTGACTTATATCTATATTATATCGTCCATAGAGTCCAAAGTAGTTACTACTATCATATAAAAATAGATTTAACCTAGATTCAACAAGATTACTTTTGACTAAAGATGTTGCAGAGTCTTTTTGAAGATTTAAATACTCTCTATCATTTAAATATGTAGCATTTAGATAAAATCCATTTTTATAATCTTCTAAATAGCTACTTTTGGGTAAAAAATCAGTTGATTGATAAAATAGCTCTGCACCTGTATGTTCATTATTTAAACTGTTTGTATTTGCATAACTATTTCTATTTTTAAAATATCCTGTTCTAAAGTATCCATAAGAGCTATTTGAATCAACAAATCTTGCTGTGAAAAATCCACCAGCTCCCCTTTTTGACCTAAATTGTGGGTCAAACTCTAAATCCCAATTTGTTTTAGGTGCATAAAAAAATGGTTGTTCATAAACTATTCCATCTCTACTTGTTATTTTAATTCTAGGATATAAAAGACCAGTAGCTCTTTTATGTACTGTAGGAAATGCTAAATATGGAAGATAAAGAATAGTAGTATTATAAAATCTAACTTTAGCATCTTTCATAGTAATAATCTCTTTATCACTATAATAGTTTGCTCTTTCAAACTCTATAGTCCAATCAGGATTTAATCTATTACAGCTAGATATTTTACTATTTTTAAGTCTATATATATCTTTTCTCTTCTCGGCAGTTGAAGCATCTATCCATAAATCATCTTCTCCTGCTAAAAAGATATTATTAATTTCAACCTCTTTAGTAGTAGTATTAAGAGTTAATTTATTTGCAGAGAGTCTATTATTCTCTTTACCTAACATTTCAACTCTACCTTCTAATATAAGAGTGGAATTCTCTTTATTAAATATAACTTTATCTGCTTTAATTAAATCATTGTCATATAGTAAAATAACACTATTTTTTGCTATAAGTGTAGTGTTATTTTCAACTATAATATTTTTAGCAAATATCTCAACTCGCTCTTTAGCAAATAAGATAGTTGTTAAAAAAAGAAGATAAAAGATAAATTTAGGCATATAATATCAGACATCTACTACTATAGTCTTAGCTAATTTATCATGAAGAGTTTGAACTAAAGGATTAAAATATGCAAATATATATCCTAAATAGAATATACTATCACTAACTATTCTTAAAGAGGCTCTTAAAAATGCTATCTGGAATGAGGGTGTTTCTCCTGTGTTCATCTCAATAACTTTAATCTTAACAGCCATTTTTCCTACAGTCATACCATTTTGCCATACAAAAAAAGTTTGATATATAATTCTAAGAAGAATAAAAACTATACTGTTTTGCTCTAAAAAGTGAACCATAGGCATAAAATCCATAGAGCCTTGCATCTGCGTATATATAGATAGTAGCTGTTCATAAAAGATAATAAATAAAAATAGTGATACAACTATATCATCAATAAAATATGCTATGGTTCTTTTTCCTATTGATGCAACTTGATAAGCATTACTGTTTGACTCTTCCACATATAATCCTATAGTGCTTGATAAGCTATATCTGTTCTACACTGTTTACCTGCAAAGTGAACTTGTCCTACTAACATATAAGCTCTCTCTTGTGCTTCTGCTATGCTATCACCTAAACCGACACATACAAGCACTCTTCCACCTGTTGCATAAAGTTTTCCATCTTCTCCACGACTAACTCCTGCAAAAGAGATATGAGCATTTCCATCTAAATCATTATGAACTATATTATCAATTATAATTTCAGAAGGTTCACTACTTTTATATGGATAGTCACGACTTGCCATAACAACACCTACAGCATATTTATCTTCATAAAACTCTATTTTTGTATTTTTTAAATTACCAGTTGAGGCATTATAAAAAAGTTCACTAGCAGGAGTTTTGAGCAAAGGCATAAGCTCTTCACACTCTGGGTCACCAAAACGGACATTATACTCTAATATAATAGGCTCACCATCAACTACCATTACACCAATAAAAAGTACACCTTTAAAAGGATTTCCCTCCTCTTTCATACCTTTTAGAGTTGGAATAATTACTCTCTCATCTAATTTTCTATAAATCTCACTATTTACAAGAGGAGTTGGAGCATAAGCTCCCATTCCACCAGTATTGGGACCTTTATCACCATTTAAAAGTCTTTTATGGTCTTGGGCAGCTGGTAAGACTACAAAATCTTCACCATCACAAATAGCAAATACAGAAAGCTCATACCCATCTAAAAACTCCTCTATTACAATAGAAGTCCCAGCATCTCCAAATGAGTTTCCAGATAACATCTCACCACTAGCCCTCTTAGCCTCATCGTGAGTTTGAGCAATAATTACACCTTTTCCACCACACAAACCATCAGCCTTAACCACAATAGGAGCTTCAAGAGAGTTAATAAACTTATAAGCTTCTTCTAAAGAGTCAGTTTCAATATATTTAGCAGTTGGAATATTATGACGAGCTAAAAAGTTCTTCATAAAAATTTTAGAACCCTCTAACCTAGATGCTTTAGCAGATGGACCAAAAATAGTTAATCCTCTAGCTTCAAAAATATCTACAATACCACCAACTAAAGGTGCTTCAGGACCTACTATAGTTAAATCAATACTATTAGCTTCACAAAAATCAGCCAACTCATTAAAATCACTAATATCTAAGTTTTCACCTAAATTGTCTGTAGCTCCATTACCAGGTGAGAAATATAACTTCTCAACACTCTTATCTTTTCTAAGTGCCATTCCTATAGAGTACTCTCGTCCACCTGCACCAATTACTAATATATTCACTTACAACTCCAAAATTAAATAATTAAAACTATATAACGGAATTATACACAATTAAATATTCAACAAAGCATTGTAGTGGGGAATTAATAAAAATTTCCCAAGTGGCCGTTCTGTTAAGAGCCGGCCCTAAAAGCCAACGGTGTAGGAGAGAGTGACTCTTCGGGGATAATTTCTCGTAAGGGTTAGTTACTCAAACGAAACCGTCCACTCCCAAGTCAACTACTTGTCCCACAATTGAAAATGTTGGACCACATATTACAGTAGTCGAACCACTTAGGTCAAGGTTATCTAAAAAGATAATCCTAACTGCAATTATACACTATTTCTAATGAAAAGTCACTATTTTCCGTGATTTTTTGAGTTTTTTATATAAAAAATAGTGAAGTATATTAACAAAACACTCTATTTTTAACTAATTACTTTGACTTATTTAACTTAATTTTATGTTTAAATATAAGATATTAGTGATAAAATATCCTTTATTAGTCTCCAAAAAGGTTAAAACCTCCGTCTTAAAGACGGACAGATTTATTTCACTATGCTAGAATATAAGAAAAAGTGAGTATAAAGATGGATTATAGATATGGAAGTCATACAATATTCAAAATAGAATATCATTTTGTATTTGTAACAAAATATAGGTATCAAGTATTAAAAGGAGATGTAGGATATAAAGTTAGGGACTTAATAAAACTACATTTTAGACAAAATCACCCACTCTCTTCATAACAATCATACTCCAAAACCCCCAAAAACTTATTATTCTCAAAATCCCCATCAATCATTTTATCAACTTTAGGAAAAAACAGCCCAATATG
>JAMOOP010000087.1 GCA_027065385.1 Campylobacteraceae bacterium
GGTCTTTGGGTCTTTATGAAGATGATGAATGTCTTAAAGATTTATGATGTTGATTCTCTTTTTGCCTTTAAAGAGCAGATTGGGGATATGATGGGATTGGATATTTAAGTTGTGTAGAAAGGTATGCCTTTAAGAGTTTTTTTCAACTATTAAAAAAGAAAAATCAAAACAGTGTAAAGAATAGAGTTCATATCCCAAGATATTTAGATAAAGATGGAGAGTATAAGGTAAAAAAGATTTAAAAAATATAGATAAATCCATTTTTAAAAGATTATCTATTTGGTATAGTAGAAGAGATAATTATATTAAGAACTTTTTACATAAGAGTGCAAAACGCATTATAGATATTGCCATAGAAAAAGGAATTAAAAAGATAGTTATAGGGTATAATAGAGGTTGGAAACAAAATTGTAATATGGGAAGAAAGAATAATGAAAAATTCTACTCAATTCCACACCTAAAACTACTTGAATATATAAAATATAGAGCCTTAAAAAATGGTATAGAGGTATTAGAGCAAGAAGAGAGTTATACATCAAAATGTGATGCTTTAGGATTGGAAGAGATAAAAAAGCATACAAATTATAAGGGAAAAAGAGTAAAAAGAGGACTATTTCAATCTTCTATTGGAAAATTAATAAATGCAGATGTAAATGGAGCATTAAATATTTTAAGAAAAAGCGTATCCTACAATTCTCTAATTTTAGAGATAGCAGGTAGAGGGTTTGTGTTCCAACCCTTAAGAGTATATATCTAACTCTTATAAAACTTCTCATAAAAGAAGCCCCACCCTATCTAGTTTTACTAGAAGGGTGTGGAGGTTCACTAAATAGCTAAAGCGATTTTTAGATTAGCTGTTTTATCCTCTATTAGAGAAGATGAGTCCTTTAAATTCAGTTTTGCCAAAATATCTAAAGAGAGTTTAACTTTATTTGATACTTTATAGTTAACTCCCACACCATAAAGTGTTGTATTTTCTGATATTTTTTTCATTTTGGTATGTTTAAGTAGTTTAGATATGGGGTTAGGTTCGTCTTTTTTATCTATAGTTTTTATATTTATATTCTTTTTTTGAATGGTATTAATTGCGATTAATCTATATTTAGAGGTTGTAATTCCTAAAGTTTTATAACAACTATTTGCTATAGTTGAAGAGCAATAAAATATTAAGCCTATTAAAATTATATATAGTTTCATTTTTTATCCTTCGATTAAAATGGTAACAAATTTTAACTTTACAAAACTTTAATAATACTGAAAAAAAATATCTAATTTTTCTTGCCTGTATAGCTATATAAAAGTGCTGTTTTTATCCTTTTAAATACAGCATATTTATCTTTAGGCTTAATAGCAAAACAGCCTAAACTTCTACCTTCATATTTAACATATTTTGCAGTATGTAAAATAATATCTCGTCCACCTTTTCTTAATGGAAGTCCTACCTTTTTATTATTCCACTGCAAACCTTTAATAGATAAATAACGGTATCTTTTTTTAGAAGTTACTCCTTCAAATGAGCCTACTTTAAAAAAACCGTAAGGAGTCATATAGCTATGTGGTTTATTACTAGAACGCCATACTCTTCCACCTTTTGCACCTGAACGAATTCCATGTGCTATAAAATATCTATATACTTTTCCATCTAAAAGTCTAATAATATATAACCGTTTTACACTAGAAGTCTTTGTATAATCGGCTATTGCTAAATAATTTTTAGATAGTCTTTTAATCTTTTTGTATTTTTTATAATAGCTAAAAGCATCTCTTAATGCCTTTTTATTAACACTGCTTTTCTTATAAACTTTTTTATATATTTTAGTTAAATGCCAATTAGAAAAATAACCATATCTCTTTTTTGAATAACCTGTTTTCGCCTCTAGCGTTGTTATAAGCAACGCTGTTATTAATAATATTATGTATCTCATTTTTAATTCTTATATTTTTTTTAATTTCTTAAAATAATATTAAAAATAAGATTAATATCAGCTAAATTTTATTTAAGTTTCGTATATTCCAAAATCTCGTCAAGATGTACCTCTCTATCACTATCTGAATCATTTAGTTTAGAGTGACATCTCTCACAACCATAACCTGCATGTGTCTCATGCATTAGACTATCAACTGTATCACACCCATTCTCTATAGCTTCAACAATATCTCCAAAAGATACTTCATAACACTCACACACTATATAATCTGATTTCAAATTATCTATATCTTCTAATCTCATAACAAATTCCTTTTAAATTTTAAAGAGGTATAATATAACATTTTTTTATTTAAAACAACGATTATAAACTTCATAAATAATAATTATTATTAACTTTATATAACTAAAAATTATATAATACTAAAAATCAGTAAGTAATTATTACTTGATGATATAATTAAAAAATAATTCCTAAATTAAAAAAGAGATATGAGAAAATTAAAAAAATCACTAAAAAAGATTAAAATGGAGATAATAGAAAAAGAGAAAAAATCTCGTAAAAATATTAAACCTATATATAATGAACTATTTAACGATTTTGACTCTTGTTTATGCACAGATAGAAATTATCAATTAAAAAAACTCTATCCAACAGAAAAAGAGGCAGAGAAAAGAGCCAAGTTTTTATTTGATGAACAAGGAGTCTATTTGATAGTTTATCCATGCCCTTATAGTTTAGGTTGGCATTTAACAAAATATTAAAGAGGTGGTAAATATGAATAAAATAAAAGAGATGTTAGATAAAGAAGTTAAAGCAAGAGACACTATAGATGAACTATCTTATAATAAACCAGACCCTTTACTAATAGCTTCTAAATATAAAGATGAGTCCATAGCTCTAATATGTGCATTATTTGCTTATGGTAATGCAAAACAGATAGTTAAATTTTTAGATAATTTGGACTTTGAGCTACTTAAAAAAAGTGAAGAGGAAATAAGAGAAGGGTTATCTAAACACTATTACCGTTTTCAAAAATCAGATGATGTAATAGCCCTATTTATTGCTTTAAAACACCTAAAAAAGGTAGATACAATAGAGAATATATTTTATAATGGATATAAAAAGGAGTATAATATATTAGATGGTTTATGGAATTTTATTAAAACTCTACAAGAGATTTATCCTTATAATAGTAGAGGATATAAGTTTTTAATAGGTCAAATTCCCAAAAAAGTAACAACTGCTGGTACATATAAAAGATATTTAATGTTTCTTCGTTGGGTTATTAGAAAAGATAGTTTAGATATGGGTTTATGGTCTAAGATAGATAAAAAAGATTTAATAATGCCTTTAGATACTCACACTTTTCAAGTATCTCTAAAATTAGGTCTATTAAAAAGAAAAACTTACGATATGAAAGCATCAATTGAACTTACTAAGAAGTTTCAAGAGTTTGATAAAAATGACCCAATAAAATATGATTTTGCTCTATATAGATTGGGTCAAGAGAATTTAGTTTAACATTTTTTAATAATAAGTATGATATTATCATATTAATTTAGTATTTATAGAAGATTTTAAATCTAAAGAGTTATTCAAGGAGTAAAAAATGATAAAAAAATTTTTATTTTTATCTATATGTATAATAAGTCTTAATCTTTACGCAAGTGGTGACATAGTCTTAAAAGATGATTCAAAAAATACAAAGATGGTTCAAAAAAATATTGTAGGGTGTGATGAAAATCCTACTATCCAACAGCAAAAAAAAGATATTGCAGAGATTAAGTCAAAACTATCTGATATTTTAGCAAAACTTTCAGCATTAGAAAAAGAGACAGATAGTAAATCTAAAACTAGACAAATCTCTAGTCTTAAAAAAAGCATAACTAAATTAAATAAAAAAACAAAGAATTATATAATAGTTAGAGTAAAAAGAGGTGATAGATTATCTGATTATGCAAAAAAATATTATGGTAATAAAAGAAAATATTATAGAATATATAGAGCAAATCAAGATAAAATAGGTTCGAATTTACAATTACGAGTAGGAGATAGAATTATTATTCCTCTTAGTAAAAACTATAAATATAAAAAGTTTAAAAAAAGAAAAAAATATAAAAGAAAAGTAAAACATAAACATATAGTACATAAACCCATAGATAAAGTAGTAAATAACAGAGAAATAATAGTAGAAAAACCAAAAGTAGAGTACTCAATGGCGAAATATATTACACCTTCTCAAGAGGATAGTACAGTTAAAATGTTAGATGAAGTTATATATATAGATGATGAAAACAAACCTACAGATACTAGTGATTTTATTCCTTTAGATGAGAACTAATAGAAAGCTAGTAAATATATAACATATTTTAATCTCTATTTGTAACTTTTATTTTTATTTTAACTTAAGATAACACGCTTTATATAAAAAAATTGTATTTTTATAAAGTTTTTATTAAAATAATAAATTATTTACTTGATTTTATATTTTAGCTCTTTTTATAAAATAAATTTTATAAAAAATTGATATACTATATATATAATACTAAATTAAAAGGTATTTTTATATTTATAAAAAAGGAGTTAAATATGAGATTAGTACAAATATTATTACTTTTAGGATTTGTTGTATTTGCAAATGGAGGAAAAGTTAAATGGGGTGCAAATGGAAAACCTAAAATTGAGAAATCTGAAAAACCTGTAAAAGGGTGCAATAAAGCATCTTTAAATTCTCTTCTTAAAGATAATAATGGTACTAAGTGTAAATAGAGAAGACTTTTAAAGTCCCCCCTATTTTAAAATATTATGCAGAAGCCATAGCTTCAAGTGCATATTTTTTACCTAGTTCATAAGCTTTTAAGTTAAGTTCATGAACTTTTTTAGGTACTTTAGAAAGCATTGTTTCAATTAGAACTTTCTCATCAATAGCATTCATAAGTGTATTTGCAATAGCAAGTGCAACAACTGATTGAGTAATTACATTTCCTACCTCTTCTTTAGCAATAGTAATAATTGGAATTTCAATAATATTCCAAGTTTTTCTATCTTCTTCACTTGGGTGAACAAGATTAGGTTCAACTACAATAGTTCCACCTTTTTGAACACCATTTTTAAATGATTGGAAACTTACATCTGCAACTGAAAGCATAAAGTTTACTTCACCATCATTTGCATAAGGATAGTAGATTTCATCATCATCAAGAGTAATATCAACAACAGTAGGTCCTCCTCTTACTTGAGAGGTATAAGTTGCTGTTTTTAGTCCATAACCACCAGTTTTAATTTTTGCAGCAGCAAAAATCTCACCAGCAAGAAGAACACCTTGTCCACCAACGCCTGTAAATCTCATTAATGTTCGTGCCATTGTGTCAGCTCCTTATATTTTTTTCTCAAAGTCATCTTGGGTAATTTTACCTCTTTGACCTTGGTGTGCTTTTTGTATCTCTTTATACATATCACAATACTCAGCTACCTCTGTATCTTGTTTTAAAATACCAGTAGGAAGTAAATTCATCTGCTCTTCAGGACTTAAAGTATCATATTTCTTTTTAGAAACTGTAATACTATCAATCCAATCAAGATTAGCCATAGCAGAACCCATCTTATTTTTTCTACCTAAGTTAATATGACAGTTAGAGTTAATTTCAATAAAAGAGAAACCTTTATGTTTAATCCCTTCCATAATTACTTTTTCCATCTTTTTAGGTGAATTTACAGTCTCTCTTGCCACAAATGAAGCTCCACTAGCAATAGCTAATTTACAAGCATCAAATGTTGGGTCAATATTTCCTGCTTTTTGAGAAACAGTCCACATACCTTGTGGTGTAGTTGGAGATGTTTGAGAGTTTGTTAATCCATAAATAAAGTTATTAATAACAATAAATGTAATATCAATATTTCTTCTACAACCATGAATTGTGTGGTTACCACCAATAGCTAAAGCATCACCATCACCTGCTACACAAACTACATGTTTATCAGGATTAGCCAGTTTAATACCTGTAGCATAAGCAATAGTTCTTCCGTGAGTTGTATGAACTGTATTCATATCAACATAAGATGAAAATCTACCACTACAACCAATTCCTGATACTAAACACATATCATTTTTATCAATTCCTAATTTATCAATAGCTCTAATAAATGATTTAAGGATAACACCATCACCACAGCCCCAACACCATAGTGTTGGCATCTTTTCAGTTCTTAAATATTTGTCATAGTTAAATGCCATATTATAGCTCCTTTACTTTATTTACAATCTCATAAGGAGAGATAGCTCTACCATTTACTTTAAATAGACCTTCAATATCAAGTCTTGCAGTAGCTCTTTGTACTTCACCATGGAATTGACCAATATTAAGCTCAACTACAAGTACTTTTTCAATTTTATCAGCATACTCTTTCATTTTTTCAGCAGGACTTGGCCAAATAGTAATAGGTCTAAATAGACCAGCTTTAATACCATCAGCTCTTAAGTGTCTAATTGCTTCTTTTGCAGCAAGTGAAACTGAACCATAAGCAACTATCATAATCTCTGCATCATCCATCATAAACTCTTCATAAGACTCAATCTCATCTTTATGAGCTTCAACTTTATCTTCAAGTCTTTGGATTAGTTTTCTACAAGTTTCTATCTCTTCTGTTGGGAAACCATTTTTATCATGGTGAAGCCCTGTAAAGTGGTATCTATAGCCCTCAAACATAGGATTAAGAGTAGCAGGTTCAGTTGGACCACACTCATAAGGGTGGTACTCTTCAGCAGGACCATCAAATGTTTTTCTAGGAACAATTCCCTCTTTTACCTCTTCTACTGTAGGAAGCATTGCTTTTCCGTGCATGTGACCTATTGTCTCATCAAGAAGAACAATAACAGGTTGCATAAATCTATCAGCTATATTAAATGCTCTTACAACTTCTGTATAACATTCAGCTAAATTACCAGCACATAGTGTAATTGATTTATAATCACCATGACTTGGATTTTTAGATTGAAGAATATCACCTTGTGAAACTCTTGTTGGAAGACCAGTACTAGGACCACCTCTCATAACATTTACACAAACCAAAGGAACTTCTGCCATTTGAGCTAGACCTAGGTTTTCAGCTTTTAAACTCATTCCAGGTCCACTAGTTGCTGTTAATGCTCGTTGACCACTCATACCTGCACCAATTACACAACAAATTCCTGCAATCTCATCTTCCATCTGAATTGCTGTTCCACCAACTTTTGGTAACAAGTCTGATATAACATGCATTACTTCACTTGATGGTGTTAGAGGGTATCCTCCAAAAAATGTACAACCAGCATCAACTGCAGCGATTGCTGCTAATTCATTACCAGTTGATATTACTTCTCTTGTTGCTGACATTAGTTAGCCTCCTTATAATCTTTAGGCAATCTAAATCCATTATTAGAAATCGCCTCTTGTCTTGCTTTTGCATCTTTTGTAAGTTTTGCAAATTTAAACTCTTTTTTATCTGCTACATAAATAGCAAAATCTGGACATGAGAGTTCACACTCATTACACCCAATACATGATTCTGGTGCGATAACGCTAATCATTGCACCCAGCGTAGAACTTGGTTCTAATTTCATTGAAAGTACACCAGCTGGACATGCGTCAACACATATATCACAGGCTTTACATCTAGCTGTATCTACCCATACTGGAGTATTCTCAGGAGCTGTCATTACTGCCATAGGTTTCCCCTTTAATTTAAAGTTAATTTAAGTGAGGTTCTTTATCACTGATAACAGAATATCTTACTTTGGATAACGAGAATTTGAATAGCTCACAATTATTCCACCAATAAGTTTTGATGTTACCATTTGAGACAAGTGATTTTAGGAGTAACTATTAAAAGAGAATAATAGTTACATTAGATATTTTTAAATATTTTTTTGAAATGGAAGTTGTTCTATATCAGGATTAGGATGATGAATAATAGCTCCACCATTTGTTGTCTGAACTGTTGGGTGATTTATCTCATCTAAGATTTTTAAAAGTTTATGTTCAGTCTCTACTGATATATTGCCATTTGCTACAATAGATAGAATTCTTTCAGCATACTCTTTTTTTGCTAACATATTTTTATACTCTTTATCTTTTTCTATCTCAATTTGAGCTAAATTCTTTTGATATTTAAGGTAAATATAGATAAGTATAAATATTAAGATAGATATAGCAATAAGCATTTTATTATCTTCTGCTTTCTGTTTTTCTACAGAACTATATTTAAGCCCTGCAATAGTACTATCTTTTTTGAAATCAATCTCTTTTAACTTTACATCTGTATCATGCTTATCTTTTGTTATTTCAATATTTTGTTTAATTCGAAGGGCTTCAATATCTTTTTTATTCTGTAATTCGGCTAATTTCTGCTCTTGTTCTTTTTCCAACCTAGTTAATTCTAACTCTTTTTGCTGTTGCACATCATTGTGTGGTTGTTCTATAATTCTTCGCATCGCCTCTTGTGGACTACTGCTTACAGAAAATGCTGATAGCACAATATAACCTACTATAGCAGATAAAATTACTATTAATACTTCCTTCATTGAAACACCTCCTAAAGTCTATTATTATATATCTTTTTGGCTTAACATATATTAATAATATAAACTAAAATATTAGATTAGAGAAAAATCCATCTCTTTTCTCTTTTATTATATTATGAATATAATCATTATAAGTTGCTATATTTTCTCTATTTAAGAAAGAGTGAAGTTCTACTATTGCACTGTTTACACCCTCTTCTCTTTCATATTTTATTAGTTCATTATAAAAAGGCTCTATCCTCTTAATAGAGCGATTTGAAGCTTGTGTGCCATGAATAAGGAAAGAGACTATATTATTTTTACTGTTTTTTTGAACTATAAATTTAGTAAAAAGCCAATAAAAATTACCATCTTTTGTAAAATTTTTTAAAATAGCAGATGTAGTGTGACCTGCTAAAAGAGTTTTCCATATAATAAAATAGATAGATTTAGGCATATCTATGTGTCGAATAAGAGAATAAGGTCGATATAAAAGTTCACTATTATTATAACCTGAAATTTTACTAAAAGTATTATTATAATATAAAATATTACCATCAATATCTGTACGAAATATAGCTACCTCATTTTTTAAAAGCTTAACCTCTTGATTTGATGGAACTAATATCTTTATTTTACTATTTGTTGGGGAATACATCTATTTTACTCCATCTTTTAAATATTTCTTATGTAATAATTATACATAAAAAATATTAAAAAGAAACGAGTACTAATATTTTGTTGAGATTTTAAGCTCTTGTCCGGGATAGATTACATGTGATTTTTCAGTAAGTTCGCGATTATTTCTAATTATTTTATCATAAGCTGTAGAGTCATGATAATATTTTTGGGCTAAAGTGGCTAAAGTATCTCCTTTTTTAACAGTAATAGTTATATCTCTCCATCTCTCTTTACTTTCTTTATTCTCTTTCTGTGAGTCACTATTATCAGACGCTTTTTTAATCTCTTTATCTACATAGTCCGTAAGTTGTGAACCATACTCTGTATCTGTAGAGGGGTCATCTAATTTTTCAATTTCAGCAGCATAATCAATATCTTCTTGAGAAATAGAACCTTGAGTACTTACATGGCTTACACCCATTACTTTTGTTTTCTGTATCGGAGTCGCTTCTTCACCATTTTGTAGAAAATAGCTATATCCAAAAAATGATATAATTCCCAAAAAAGATAAATTTAATATTAAAAATATTTTATTATTTGTTTTTTTATTGTTGGTATTATTTATAACTGCATCTTTAACAGCATCTGTGTAATATGAGTTTGCATCGGTATCTTTATTCTCAAACATTATAACTTCCTTATAGTTTTAATATAATTATACCTATAAAATTGGAAAAAATAATGAAAAATTAAAAAAAATGGCTCTCCCCCATCTTCCG
>JAMOOP010000088.1 GCA_027065385.1 Campylobacteraceae bacterium
TATCTTAAAATAGGCTATAATACATAAACTTAAACAAACGGACTTAAAATGTATATAGCAATAACTAGAAAAAAATATAAAGAGACTTACCATGAGCAAATATTATTAAGAGAAAGCTATAGAGAAGATGGAAAAGTCAAAACAAGAACTATTGCTAATTTAACAAATAAGCCAAAAGCTCAAGTAGATGCAATAGTCGCAGCATTAAAAAACAGTAATGAACCGGTAATAACAACTGAAAATCAGAAGCAAGGTTTCACAATAGGTTTAAGTGCTGTAATCATATTTATTATGACTATGCTTGGTATGTTAAAAGCTATTGGTAATTCATTTGAAGCTAAGATAGCTATGGTATTGATAGTAGCTAGAATTACAATACAAAGTAGCAGAATACAAGCATTAAAATGGGCCAAAGACGAAGATAAAATCTTAGATTTACTAAAGTTCTCAAAAGAAGAAAAAGATAATTTAGATAAGAAAACCATATATCTAGGACTTGATTACATGGAAGAGAATCAAGAGAAAATTGAAGATAGATTATTTAAAGCATACTATGGTAAAAACCCACCAAAAAGAGTATTTTATGATGTTACTTCAAGTTATGTAACAGGTGATTATAAAGATAGTGAATTAGTTGCTTATGGCTATAATAGAGATAAAAAGAAAGATACTCAACAGATAGTTATTGGCTTACTTGCTGATGAAGATGGACATGCAATTAGTATTCATACTTACAAAGGCAATACAAATGATGTACAAACTTTTAAAGACCAATTGGATAAGTTAAAGCATAGATTTAATCTTGAAAATATCACTATTGTTGGTGATGGCGGTATGATTAAAAGTGAAGATATACTTAGAATAAAAGAGGTGGGTTATGATTATATTACTAGTATTGGTAAACCTTCTATTGAAAAACTAATTAAAGATAAAGATTCACAAATACAACTGTCATTATTCGATGTAGATTTAAAAGAAATTGTAGAAAATAATATCCGATATATAGTACGACAAAATCCTACTAGAAGGGATGAAATAAGAGAAACTAGAGAAAGTAAAATCAAAAGATTAGAAGATTTTATAAATACTAAAAAAGAATATTATAACACCCATTATAGAGCTAAACAAGAAACCTTAATGAATAACATTAATAAAAAAATATCTAGTTTAAAACTATCTAAATTTATATCATATACTATCGATTATGAAGATTGTGATATTACTATCAAAAACTCAAAAAGTGAAGATGAGATTAAAACTAAATCTATGGCTTCTATTGAGATTAAAATAGATCAAGAAGCCAAAACAAAAGCAGAACAACTTGATGGTTGTTATGTAGTTACTACATCTTTGTTAGATAACAAAAAAGAGACTAAAGAGGAGATACATAAAGCATATAAAACCTTAATTAAAGTAGAAAATGCCTTTAAGATGTTAAAAACAGAATTCCTTGAGATTAGACCTTTATATATAAAAACTGATAAAAGAATAAAAGGTCATGTGGCATTATCAATGCATGCGTATAATATTTCATTGAAATTGAAAAGTTATACAAAATTAGCAGATCTTGATTTTAAATCAACTATTAGAGAATTATCATTAGTAAAAACAAATAAAAATATAATTAATAGAGCAATATCATTTGAAACAATAGCAGGTGTAAATGAGAATTTAACAAAACTATTTAATCAAATGAAATTCAAATTACCAACAAAGATTTAATATGAGATACAATGTGCTTACGGAAAGACTAATAATTTTTTAAAGAATTGCCTTAACCAAGGGGTTGGTATTGATTTTACTTGGAAAATGTTCGTTGAAGATAATTT
>JAMOOP010000089.1 GCA_027065385.1 Campylobacteraceae bacterium
CCAAACCCTCTTACCATCAAAAACAACACCAAAAGATAAAATATTATCATATCCCTTTTTTCTAACGGCTGTTATATACTCTCTCTCTTTGATTTGATTAATAGCACTCAATAATGCTTTTTCCTTGTTCTCTTGAATAAAATCATCAATAGTTTTTAGCTCCATTACAATAGCTAATCTTCTTTTATCTACTTTATGAAATAGCATTATATCTACTCTTCCATATCCTGCTTCCCCATTTGAAACTACCTCATAATCATTTAGATTTACTAATAACCCCAAGAAAAATGCATGATAAACAGCTTCTACCTTTTTACTTGTATCATAAAATGATAGCGTATCTCGTATAAAATCACTAAAAACTCGTTCAAAGAGTCTTATATCTCCATCAGTCAATGATTTTAATAGTAATCTTACCTTTGGTTGAGTAAAACTATCACTTACCCAATTTGATATAATTCGTCTAAATATATAGTAACACTCTTGATTTACAATTTTAAGCTTACAGTGATGTTCTCCACTTCTAAACTCTTTATCAATACATTTTAAATATCCACTAAAGAATAAAAATGAGTATAACATCTCTTCGTTAAAGTTAAAATCTTTATCTTTAAAAGTTATATTTGGATTAATCACTTTCTCTACACTCTCACCTTTGAGAAGATATTTTAAATCATCTCTAAATCCATCAGAATTTTCTACAAGCACTCTAATAATATCATTTGATGATGTATTTGCCCAATAGACATCAAGAGTAGCTTTACTATCTACATAATTTAATATTGACCATGGATTTAAAATTGTAGTACCACCTATATTATATCCATTATACCACTCATTTACCTCTTCATATTTATGAGTAAAATTATAATCTTCTAACATCTTTTTGACTTCATCTGTTGTAAATCCAAACTTATCGCTAAACTCTCTATCAAGAAGTGTATAGACTTTTAGATTATTCAAATCACTAAAGATTGACTCTTTTGATACTCTTAAAATCCCTGTTAAAACTGCTTTAAAGATATTGATATCATTATCTTTGAGAACTGCACCCATAAATGTTTTAAAAAATCCAACAATATCTTCATAATAACCTTTTATAAATCCTGTTTGGATTGGTGTATCATATTCATCTATTAATACTATTGCTTTTTGATTGTAGGCTAGTTTTAGGAGTTTTGATAGGAGTTTGATTGAGTTTTCATAATCAGTTATTGAAGCATTTCCTAATATTATTCGTTTATAATGTAACTTCTCTTTTTCACTTACATTTTTGACTATTTTATCAATCTCTTTTTCATATCTTGAGAATTCTATATCTATAAGATATTTCATCTTCTCTAAAGTTGTTTCAAAATCATTCTCTTTAATATCTTTAAATGTTAAATATATTATTGGATATTTATTAATATACTCCATTATATTCTGATTTTTAGAGATATTAAGATTAGTAAATAGTTCTCTATTATCTTCTTCTATATCAAAAAAATATCTTAGCATACTAAGATTTAAAGTCTTACCAAATCTTCGGGGGCGAGGAAGTAAAATAACTTTAGAACTATTATCTATCACTTCACTAATCATATTAGTTTTATCTATATAATAATACTTCTCTTCAATCATCTCTTTGAAATCACTCATTCCTATTGGTAATTTTTGCACTTTTGCTCCTTTGTATTTATCTTAATAAATTATAGCATACTATCAAACCTCTTGTACCCAAACCCTCTTACCATCAAAAACAACACCAAAAGATAAAATATTATCATATCCCTTTTTTCTAACGGCTGTTATATACTCTCTCTCTTTGATTTGTT
>JAMOOP010000090.1 GCA_027065385.1 Campylobacteraceae bacterium
TTTTATTGGTTTAATAATAGCTAGTGAGGTGAAACCAAAGTAGATGGAAGATTATTGTATCATAGATTAAAAACCATTTTTGATATTTTTATGGTTTCTATGATTTTCCATTGAAAAAGATACTATGGTAATTATCTTAGATAAAACTATCTATATTTGATAACTCTAATAAATTGGTAATTAAAAAAGGGAAAAATAAAAATAATAGTATTAGAAGTTATCTATGAGAGCCCCTAGGGAAATAAGGGGGAGTTGGGGACGAGGCTCTCATGGGAAAATTATAGCAAAAGAAATCAAAAAAAAGAAGTAAATTTGTAAAATTATTAAAAAAAACTTAAATTTTAAATATTAATAATTTCTTAATGTTTAATGCTATTTAAAGTTAATATTATTTAGATAATTTAAGTTAAAATTTATTTTATGACTCTAATTCCTCTTGAAGTTCAAGCACTTCTAAATATCTATCACTAACCTTTTCATACTCTTCTTCTACCGTTTTTAACTCATCAGCCACAATAACTAAACCTTTCTCTTCATAACAAGATGGGTCATATAGACACCTATTTAACTCTTCAATCTTCTCTTCAAGCTTTTCTATAATATCGGGTAGTCTATCTAAATCTCTTTGCTCTTTATAGCTAAGTTTTGTCTGTTTTTTTATTTTAACTATAGGTTCTATCTCTTTTTTAACTTTACTCTCTTTTTCCATTTCATAGAGTTCATTAATATTTTTTTCTATAGATAGATATTCACTATAATTTTGAAAAGACTCTTCAACCACTCCATTACCTTTAAAAATAAAGAGTTTTGACGCAATTTTATCAATAAAGTATCTATCATGACTTACAAATATTAATGCACCTTGAAAATTAATAAGCTTCTCTTCTAATATATTAATAGTTTGAATATCTAAATCATTTGTAGGTTCATCTAATATTAAACAGTCAACTTTTTTAGTAAAAAGCAGAGCCAAAGCTATACGATTTTTCTCTCCTCCACTTAAATATCCTATTTTTTTTGTTAAATACTCTTCAGGAAATAGAAAACTTTTTAAATAGGCATATATGTGCATAGATTTTCCATTATCTAGCAAAATTCTATCACCACCTTTTGGTAAAAATGTCTCTACAATAGTTTTATCATCATTTAACATCTCTCTATGCTGGTCAAAATATCCAATAGTTATATCACCTCTTTTTATAGTTCCACTATCTTGTTTTATTCGACCTAATAATATTTTAAGAAAAGTTGATTTTCCAGAGCCATTATGTCCTACTATTGCTATTTTATCTCTTTGAAGTATTCTTGTAGTTAAGCCCTCTATTAGATTTTTACCACCTACTTTATAGTGTAAATCTTCAATATCAAAAAGCATTTTCTTTTTAGATATAGAACCCTCAGAGTTAAAACTCTTTTTTTCTCTCTCTAACTCTATCATCATTTTTCGTATAAGAGTTGGGTCTTTTTTAGCTTTATCTCTAAGTTCAAATACTCTTTTTTTTCTACCTTGATTTCGTGTAAGTCTAGCCTTTACTCCACGACTAAGCCACTCTTCCTCTTTTTTAAGAAATTTAAGTAAGTTCTCATGCTCCTTTTTCATACTTTTCATTCTCTGCTCTTTTTTAACTAAAAATTGCTCATATCCACCATTATAAGATACGACATTCATATCTTCTATCTCTATAATTCTAGTTACAATACTATTTATAAAGTGTCTATCGTGAGAAATAATAAGCAGAGTAAACTTCTCTTTAATAAGTATCTCCTCTAAAAACTCAACCATATAAACATCAAGGTGGTTAGTAGGCTCATCAAGAAGTAAAATATCGGGCTTTTTTAAGATTAAAGATGCTAAAGCTACTCTTCTCTGCTCTCCTCCCGATAGCCCATTTACAGCTCTATACTCATACTCTTTTAGTTTAAACTCTTGTAAGACTCTCTCTATCTTATCATCTAAATTCCATGCGTTATGGTGGTCAAGATAAGCTGTAACTTTAGAGTGTTCTTCTAAAAGTTCTCTATTTTCAAAATCTTCTGATATTAGATTAGATAGCTCATCATATCTTCTCTTAGCCTCTTTCAATGAAGTTAACTCATTTTCAATAGCATCTCTAACATTTAGATTTTCATCAAATTGTGGATTTTGGTCAAGTGAGTCAATAATAACTCTACTATTAATAACTCTTCTCCCACTATCTGGTTGAACTTGACCTGAAATAATTTTAAGTAGGGTAGATTTTCCACAACCATTCTGCCCCACAATAGCAACCCTCTCACCCTCATTTAGTGTAAAATCAACACCTTTTAATAACTGTTTTACATCATAATTTTTGTCAATATTAAATAGACTAATAATTGCCACAGCAAATTCCTTATAATAAAGTTTGATATTTTAGCATAATACACCAAACAGTACATCTTTCTCTTCTTCTGTTAACACTTCTACTTTTCTCATTCTGTTATTTTATCATATTTTTATGAAATCAATTTTGAATAGGTACTTATCAGCCAACCAATAGTGAAATTGTGCTATATTGTTTTTTTTTTAAAATAAGGGGTTTTGTGTGTTTCTTTATCAATCTACTAAAGGATACTCTTATAATAGTGACTCTATATTTCTATATGATTTTATTAGCAATTTTTCTCCAAAAGGAAAACTTTTAGATGTTGGGTGTGGAGTTGGAATTATATCTCTTCTACTCACTAGAGACTTTAATATAGATACCACTATTATAGATAAACAAAAAAATATGCTACAATATGCTAAACGAAATTTTCATTTAAATAGCTTAAGCGTAAAAAGTTATTTATCTGATTTTTTAGACTTTAATCAAAAAGAAGAGTTTGATTTTATAGTTTCAAACCCACCTTTTTATAGTAGTAGTGTTACTCAAAGTGAAGAAGAGGAGCTAAATATAGCAAGATATTCACACCATCTACCAATTGATGATTTTATTAAAAAAGTAAAAACTCTATTAAGACCAAGAGGTAGATTTATATTTTGCTATGATGCAAAACAGGTTGATATACTATTATATACACTAATAAAATATAAAATAAAACCTGAAGTATTGCGTTTTTTACACTCTAAAGTAGATAGAAGTTCAAAATTGGTTATGATAATGGCAAGAGCAAACTCTAAATCTATGATGAAAATAATCCCACCATTAATCGTTTTTGATAAAAATAGTAACTACTCAAATGAGGCAAAAGAAGCATTTATTAAAGCATCAACTCATAGCATTAAAGGAGATATATAGTGTTTGAAGAGAGTGATTTATTGAGTAAAGATGGGTATGATTATAAGTTTACACCATCTGCTTGTGCCTCATGTGGTGGGGCTTGTTGTACTGGAGAGAGTGGTTATATTTGGGCAAAATATAAAGAGATAGAAGAAATGGCTAATTTTTTAGAATTAACTATAGAAGAATTTGCTACAATCTATCTTAAGAAGGTTAAACATCGTTACTCTATTATTGAAAAAAAGATAGATATTGATAACTATGCTTGTATATTTTTTGATACTACAAAAAAGATGTGTAAAATATATCCAGTAAGACCTATGCAGTGTCGTACATTTCCATTTTGGGAAGTTTTTAAAAATGACAAAGAGGAGGTAAAAAAAGAATGTTTAGGAATACAAGATTAAATATAGTAGTACCATTTCTATCTTTTCTTATACTAAATGGTTGTAGTTACTCACCAAATATTACAAAAGTTTCAAAAGAGGACTTAGCTACTTATAATCCAAAACATTTCGCAACCCCTATAAAAGAAGAGAAGAGAATAACTAATGAAAACGATTTAATTATTCAAGGGATTTGGTATGAGATGCACGGTTATTATAAAAAGAGTAACTATTTTTATAGTATTCTTTATAATAGAACAGGAAATATTGAATATCTCTTCCGTGAGTTAACAACAGCACTATATGGTGGAATAATATCTAAAAATATTCCAAAATTAGAAGAGATTGTTAATAAAAACCCTTCAAATACACAGCTTAAAAGACTTCTTATCTCTTTTTATATAAATGAAAAAAAGAATGAAAAAGCAAAAAAGATTGGAGCAGAACTTGTTTTACAATCAGGTGAAGCTATAGATTATGAACTCTCAGCGAGTCCATATATACTATCAGGAGACTACTCTAAAGCTGTAGATTTATTAACAGTTGCATATAATAAAACATATAATGAAGATATTCTTATGAAGATAACAGTACTTTTAGCAAATTATATGAATAATGTAACCAAAGCTACAAGACTTTTAGAAAAACATAGAACTATGCACCAATGTAGTGAAAAACTATGTGGACAACTTTTAGAGATCTACTCAAAAGAGCAAGATGTAACATCTTTAATAAAAATATATAAAGACCTATATAAAAAAACAAGTAAAGAGATTTATGCTGTAAAATTAGTTGAGAGTTATGTATATTTAAGAGAGTTTGATAAAGCTATTGATTTTTTACAAAATGATTATAATAATGATGAGCTACTATATGAGATATTTTTAGCTAAAAAAGATTACTCTAACGCATTAATTATAGCAGAAAAGCTCTATTTTAAAGAAAAAACACCTAGATGGTTAGCTGAATCTGCTATGGCACTATATGAAAAGAGTAAAAATAAATATGATAAAAATATGTTAAATATTGTGGTAAATAAATTTGAAAAAGCTCTTAGTGAAGGTGTAAAAGATAGTGTTTATCTTAACTATTATGGATATACTCTTATAGATAAAGATATTGATGTTCAAAAGGGTGTTGATATTGTAAAAGATGCACTAAAAGAGCAACCAAATAATAGCTACTATTTAGATTCATTAGCATGGGGTTATTATAAACTTCATGAGTGTCAAAAAGCATATAAAGAGATGAAAAGAGTTGTTGATTTAGAGGGATTAGATGAAGAGGATATTGCCCAGCATTGGAATGCAATTTTAAAATGTAATAAGTAAAATAGAAGGGAAAAAAATTGGCAAAAATATTAGATGAGATTATTAAAAAGACAAAAGAAGATTTAGAAAAAAGAAAAGTAGATTATCCTGTAGAGTGGTTAGGTCGTTCATTGGCATATAATCCATTTACACCAAAAGATGTTATATCTGCACTAAAAGCTACAGAAGATAATCCATATAGAATTATAGCAGAGGTTAAAAAGGCTAGTCCTAGTAAAGGTATTATTAGAGAAGATTTTGACCCAATAGTATTATCTCAAGGGTATGAAAATGGTGGTGCTGATGCACTTTCAATTTTAACTGAACCACACTTTTTTCAAGGAGATAAAGAGTATTTAGGAAATATAAGAAGATATACATCTATTCCACTTTTAAGAAAAGATTTTATAATTGATAAATATCAGTTGGTAGAAGCATTAGTTTATGGAGCTGATTTTGTACTTTTAATTGCTAAAGCACTATCAAGAAAAGAGTTAAAAGAGTTACTCCAATATGCACACCATTTAGGATTAGAGGTTTTAGTAGAAATTCATGATAAAACAGACCTTATCAAAGCTATCTTTGCAGGAGCTAATATTATTGGAATTAACCATAGAAACTTAGAGACTTTCGAGATGGATATGACTCTTACTCAAAAGCTAGTTCCACTTATTCCAAATAATAAAATTATTGTAGCTGAAAGTGGAATAACAACTCATGAGACAGTTGTAGAGTTAGCTAAAATGGGTACTGATGCCTTTTTAGTAGGTGAACATTTTATGCGTCAAGATAATGTAACTAAAGCTGTAAAAAATTTAAAATATGGAAAATAGAGAGTTTTTAACTCTCTAAACTACATAGAGTTTATAAATGTAGAGTAAATCTCTGTTAACTCATGGTCTTCTTTTTCCATTAACTCTATATTTCCACTTTTAACAGACTCTTCTAAAACAGCTATTCTTTTAATAAGATAGTGAAAAATCTCTCTATTAACATCTGGTAGCATATCGTGTCTTAATTTTCTACTCTCTGTATCACAATTAATAATTCTAGCAGGAATACCAACAGCAGTTGAGTGTGGTGGAACATCTTTTAAAACAACAGAGTTAGCACCAATTCTTGAGTTTTTTCCAATAGTTATATTTCCTAAAACTTTTGCTCCTGCCCCTATTACAGCATTATCTTCAACTGTTGGGTGTCTCTTTCCATGAGAGAGGCTAACTCCCCCTAGAGTTACTTGTTGATATATAAGTACATCATTTCCAATAATAGCAGTCTCACCAATAACAACCCCTACCCCATGGTCTATAAAAACTCTCTGACCAATAGTAGCTGCTGGGTGAATATCAACTGTTGTTAAAAACTGACCTATAGCAGATATAAACCTAGGTATAAATCGTAATCCCTTTTTATATAGACGATTAGAAATTCTATAAAACCAAATTGCCCAAAGACCTGGGTAGTTAAAAAAGAGTTCAAATGTAGAGTGAAGAGCTGGGTCATTTCTCTTTACATTTAAAAAATCCTCTTTAATTGCACTAAATAGAGTAATCATTAATATCCTCTCTGTTTGCTTGAATAGTCTTAAGATAACTATTTTCACTTAAATATAGATAAAGCTTACCTAAAAAGTCCCGTTTTTTAGATTTGCTTAGTAATTTTGACTCCTCTATCATATATTTAAGTTGTTTATCTATTAAGTTTTTATTATAATCCATATCATCTAATACATCAATAAGATTTTGAGCCTCTATTAGATTATCTAGCTCATACTCACCATCTTCATTGAACTTTACCACCACCTCTGTAGGGTGGGTAAACAGATTATGCTTCATTCCTAAAACCTCTTGATATGCTCCTGTTAGAAAAAAGGCTAAAAAGTACTCATCACTATTTAAATCTATATTATGAAGATATAAAGGTCTATCTCTATTAAAACCTATCTCTCCATCACTATCACAAGTTATATCCCAAAGTGTGGCAGGATTTGTAGGTTTAATATCTAGTTTATCTATTGGCATAATAGGAAAATTTTGTCCCAATCCCCAAAAATCAGGTAGAGATTGAAATGCAGAAAAGTTAACTAAATACTTTTCTTGAATTCTACTCTGTAGCCTTTGAAGTTCGTTTGTATCATTGCTACCTAGTAGTATAATAGACTTTTTAATAATTAAATTTACTAAAATCTCTGTATTTGACCTATCTTCAAGGTCAATATATCCTAAATCAAAAAGGGTAAGTAGGCTGTCTAAATGGTCTAAACTATCATGTAGATACTCCCTAGCATTAGAACTATTAATAGATGTCCATAAATCATAAAGCTCTTTTATAAGAGGAGGATTTTTATCTTTTAGTCTTAAACTCTTTTCATGATATTCACTTGAAAAAAGCTCTAAAACAGGGGCAATTAAAACAGCATGACTTGATGCTATAAATCTACCAGACTCTGTAAATATATTTGGTTCATCTATTTTTTTACTTTTTGCTATCTCTTTCATTAAAAATATAACATCATTAGCAAACTCTTTTAGAGAATAGTTTAACTCTTTTGTAGATGAATGTTGAGAATATTCAATAGCTAACCCACCACCAATATTAATAGCATTTAGAGCAGATGCCCCTCTCTTTTTTAACTCTGCATATATATTTCCAGCCTCTCTTAGTGCCTTTTTAAGTGGTGCAATCTCACCCATTTGTGAGCCTATATGAAAATGTATCATTAATAATCTATCTAAGAGATTACTCTTTTTTAAAAGCTCATAAGCCTCTAATATCTCTGTTGAAGTTAAACCAAATTTAGAGCTATACCCTCCACTCTTTGCCCATATACCAATACCTGAACTGTGAAGTCTAATTCGTATTCCAATTTTAGGAATTATAAGGTTTTTAGAGTCAATATTAAACTCTCTACTCACTTCTATAATAGTCTCCAACTCTCCAAGACCCTCAATAGTTACAGTAATATTATGACCCATAGCAGTAGCAATAAAACATAAAGCTATCATCTCTTTATCTTTAAACCCATTAACAGTAATTGGAGAGCCTAAAGGTGTATGAGTTATAGCAATAATTAGTTCAGCCTTACTTCCTGCCTCTAATCCATAATTATACTCCCTAGAAACCTCTACCAAAGAGTTTATAAAATTTGGGAACTGATTTACTTTTAGTGGAAATACAGCACTAAACTCACCCTTATAATTAAACTCCTCTCTAGCACGATTAAACTCTCTATATAGAGTAGAAATCTGTTTTTTAATAAGATGGGGAAATCTCAAAAGTAAAGGACCTCTATACCCTTTATCTCTTATAGCTTCTGTTATCTCCAATAAAGATGGTTGATTTTTATAATTGATATTAACACTGCTACCTTTAATAATAAAATTATTATCAGACCAAATATCAATCCCATATAGGTTTTTCATATACTCTCACTTGATTTTTAGTTTGTATTTTATAGTATCTTTTTTATTTGAGTTAAAAAGTCAATCATCAAAAATATTAAAAACTTCAACATTCAAATTCTTAAAGTCTTTAGTATTTCGTGTAACTAATACAAGATTATTTATCATTGCTGTAGAGGCTATAAGATTATCAGGTAATTTAATTTTTTTTATTTTTCTATTTTCGATAGCTTGATTTGAGATAGATTGAGTTATATCTATAATAGTAAATTTGGATAAGAGTCTCTTTACATTCTCTTCTTGTTCTCTACTAAAAGGAAAGGATAGTACTTCAACATAAGTAATTTGTGAAATAGCAATATCTCTATAATTTTGACTCAAAAATTTTGTAGCAATAGGTTCACCATTGAGATGATAAATAATAATATTAGAATCAACTAAATATCTCATCTATCCCACTCCGAACGAATACTATTTTGCCACTCAATTGGGTCAATATTATGAGATAAAATTATCCCTGCTGTTTTTGAAAAAATATCAATATCTTTTGAACTATCACTATTGACTATTTGCTTAGAACCATTTTTAATAATAGATAAATCCTCAATTATCCCATTTTTCAGACTTTGAAGCATAGATAGAATGAGTTGAATATAGTTATCATTTACCTTAAATTGTATAACTTGCACTATAACTCCTTTTTATTTTGAGTTTATCATCTTTTGACTTAAAAATTTCCCCTAGTCCGATTTTTGCCCAAATATGATTATTATATTTTTAGAGGCTAGTGGTGTGGGCGTGAACCTCCCCACCCTTCTAGTAAAACTAGATAGGGTGGGGCTTCCTTTATGGAAAGTTTTATAAGAGTTAGATATATACTCTTAAGGGTTGGAACACAAACCCTCTACCTGCTATCTCTAAAATTAGAGAATTGCAGGATACGCTTTTTCTTAAAATATTTAATGCTCCGTTTACATCTGCATTTATTAATTTTCCAATAGAAGATTGAAATAACCCCCTTTTTACTCTTTTTCCCCTATAAGTTTTATGCTTTTTTATCTCTTCTAATCCTAAAGCATCACATTTTGAAGTATAACTCTCTTCCTGTTCTAATACCTCTATACCATTTTTTAAAGCTCTATATTTTATATATTCAAGTAGTTTTAGGTGTGGAATTGAGTAGAATTTTTCATTATTCTTTCTTCCCATATTACAATTTTGTTTCCAACCTCTATTATACCCTATAACTATCTTTTTAATTC
>JAMOOP010000091.1 GCA_027065385.1 Campylobacteraceae bacterium
TAGCTACGTTCGGATGTGATAACCGCTGAAGGCATCTAAGCGGGAAGCCAACTCCAAGATTAATCTTCCCTGAAGATTCCAAGAAGACTACTTGGTTGATAGGCTGGGTGTGTAAGTATAGTAATATCTTTAGCTGACCAGTACTAATAAATCGTTTGTTTTTCTAATCTAAAGCACTACCTTATTAAGTGCAAATACAAATACTTTAGACTCTTAACTATGTTATGTTAATAACATCTTATTATAAGAACTTCAAAGCTTTTTAAGCTGAGAAAATTAAGTGTAATTGAAAATAAAATTATCAATTATATTTACTTTTCTTAGTGGTGGCTTTAGAGGGAGGGTCACACCTAGCTCCATTTCGAACCTAGCAGTTAAGCCTCCCATCGCCGATAATACTTATCCTGTCTGGATTGGGAATGTAGGTCGTCGCCTCTTTGATTTTTCTTTCTTTATTTTTAATCAGATTTTACTATTATTTTTTGTTCTAGAAGTTGGAAGATTTATTATATTTGACTGAATAATAGGGTAATAATTTACCATATTACTCTTATTTTTTATTTGTAAAGTTAAATGCAATTAATGAATTTTTCTTATTGTTAAGATGTCTATTTACAATTGAAGATATTTTTGATTTTTGTTTAAATCTGCTATATGATTTATTATATAATTCAACTATTTCACTAGTTTTTAGCATAATATGATTTAATCCTGCAATTGCACTATCTTTTGCATCTATATTTTTTATTCCATTATCTAGTAAAGAAGACTCTTTTTTCCATAAAACTTTTAATTCACTTAGCTTTTTTCTAAATTTTGGTAGTTTAGTACCTTTTATATTTAACGATTTATTTCCATTTATAAGTCCTATAAGAACTGTATTAAATCTGTTTCGAGATGCTTTTAGAGACTTAATATCTATATTATCTTCTCTTAGCTTTTGTCCAATATTTACAATAATCTCTTGTTGTTTTTGAGCTAGTTTCATATCATTTAGAAGTTTGTAGTTATCTGTTAAAGCATAATCATCTGAATATGCAAATAATGTTGTTGTTCCTAAAACTAAAGTAAGTGTTGCTATTTTTGTAATTCTTTTCATTTCTTATTTCCCTTTTTTTTCTAGGTGAATAATAACACCCAATTTAGTACTAATAATGAAAAAAATTTGATATAATTCAAATTGTAGTAAAATATCTATAAATTACATTTATTATAATTTATAAATATTAAAAAAAGTTTTATATATAATATTTAAAAACTATTAATATTAAAAGAATAAAAAGAGGTTATTTATTGAATGCGTTAACACTGTTGTATATAGAAGATGATAAAGATATTCAAGAGATATATTTAAATTTTTTGGAAGAGTTAGTAGATACTGTTTATTGTGCAAATGATGGTGAAGATGGATATAATCTTTATTTATCTCATAAACCAGATATTATTTTGCTTGATATTAATATGCCAAAAGTAGATGGTTTAACATTAGCAAAAAAGATTAGGCAGATAGATAAAGATGTAAAAATAATTATTACAACATCTTATTCAGAACAAGATAAACTACTTCAAGCTATTGAGCTTTATTTAGTTAGATATATTATTAAACCTATTGAATTAGATGTTTTAAAAGATGCTATAGATAAAGCTATAGATGAGATAGAAAAATCTAAAGATAATACAAAAGTCTTTTTATTAGATAAAGATGTACTGTGGGACTCAAAACACCAACTTCTTACTAAAAATAACAAAGAGGTAAAACTTACTAAAAATGAAAGAAGATTATTGGAACTTTTATCTACTGATAAGAATAAAGTTTTTACTTTTTTTGAGATATTTGATTATCTATCTTACGACGACTTTGATAAAGAGTATGATGCTAATCAGATAAGGGCATTAGTTAAATTGATAAGAAAAAAAATTCCTAAAAATGCTATTATGAATGTATATGGAGAGGGTTATAGATTTAATCCCCTTCTATAGTTAGTATATTTAATGCTATATCAAATTTATAGTTTTTAACTAGAGTTTTTATTTTAGTGAAAACCTCTTTTTCATCTGTAGATAGATTATAACTATCTATCTCAGCTATTACAGCATTACATCTTTTTGGTCTTCGACTTTTTAAAGCATCTTTTAATTTATAGAATATTCTATTTTGCACTTTTATCTGTTTATCTTCAATATAACTATTTGGAGTATATTTTAGTATGGTCTCATAAAGTTTTTCTACATTTATAGGTTTATTAATATGGCTATTCATTCCATACTGTTTAGTTTTTTCTATATCCTCTTTCATTGCGTTTGCTGTTATTGCAATAATTGGAATTTCTCTATCTTTTTGACGAATAAGTTTAGTAGCCTCATAACCGTCCATAATAGGCATCTGAATGTCCATTAAGATTAATGTGTATATATTGGGTTTAAACTTATCTATCGCTTCTTTTCCATTAGATGCTATATCTAATTTTATTTTTGAGTTTTCTAATAGACCTGTAATTATTTCTTGATTTATTTGATTATCTTCAACAAGTAAAATTTTACAGTTTTTAAGTAGATTTATATCTTTTTTTAATCTTTTATTTGTTTTAATAGGTTTTATATTTAAATCAATAGCTTTTATATTCTCTTTTGCCTCTTCTAGTTCAATTTCAAATATAAAGCTACTTCCTACTCCATATTCACTCTCTACCCAAATCTTTCCATTCATTAACTCTACAAGTTGTTTAGATATTGTAAGTCCTAATCCTGTTCCACCATAATCTCTTGTTGTACTTCCATCAGCTTGTGAGAATGCTCTAAATATCTTTTTCTGTTCTATCTTAGTTAATCCTATACCTGTATCTTTCACCTCAAATCTAAATCTATTTTCTTTTATTCTATCTACAAATAAGGAAACTTCCCCTTTAGTTGTAAATTTTACAGCATTACTAAAAAGATTATTTAGAACTTGAGAAATTCTTAAGCTATCTCCATATAATTTTTTTGGTACATCTTTTGAATATTTTATTCTAATTCTTAACCCTTTTTCTCTAGCATTAAATTTTATTAAATCAAGCGTACTTCTAATTACTTTATTTAGATTAAAATCAACCTTATCAATAAAGAGTTTTCCAGATTCTATTTTAGATAGGTCTAAAATATCATTAATAATTGCTAGTAAAGATTTAGAAGAGTTTTCTATTTTTTCTATATAGTTTCTTTGAATTGGTGTTAAGTTTGTTTGGAGTACTAAATAGCTCATTCCTACAATACCATTCATTGGAGTTCGTATCTCATGGCTCATATTTGCTAAAAATTCAGATTTTAGTTTAGATGTATCTTCAGCTTTTATTTTTAATGTATTTAATCTATTAAAATCTTTTTCAAGTTTGGATTGAAGTCTGTTAAATCCATTAACTAACATTCCTATCTCATCATCTCTCTTTGCTACCATTTTTTTTGAAAAATCTGGTTTCTCTTTTATTAGATTATCTAAAGATTTATAGACCTTTTCAAATCTATCTTTAATACTACTTACTAAATATATAGCCATGGCAGTTATACTAAGTAGTCCAAAGATAGAGAGTATGACAAAAAGTCTAAAGTAGTCATTTGTATTATCTGAAACTTGTTTTATTGAATTTTTTAAAATATTATAGGATTCTACTTTTTGATTATTATATAGTTCATATATCTGATTTCTAAGTTTTTGAAATTTTTTAATATTTTTTGAAAAGGAGTCTTTTACTAGCTCTTTAGATGTCTCTATACCTATTTTATAGAACCTTTGAAGTAGTTCTTTCTCTATCTGTATTGTACTATCATCAGTATATTTACTTAACTCATCTAATTTATTATCAATCTCTATTTTTTTTTCCTTAATCTGTTTTAATCCACCTATCTCTCCTGTATTTCCAACATCATTAAATTTAATAACAATGTTTTTTAAAAGGGATAGGTTTTCTCTATGTAAAAAGGCGATTTGAGACTTTTTAGTCTCAATATTTCTTAATTCATTTATAGTATTTGTAGTAAACTGATAACTTATTGATATGTATATTATAAAAAATATTAATATAATAAAAAATATAATACGAAGTTTTTGGATTATGCTTAAATTAAACATTCTTAAATTTTTATTTCCCTTTTTAATATAGAAAGAAATAATAGCATATTTTAAGAAAAACTATCTAATAGTAAATAAAATTTTACCTGTTAATTTATTGGAAGAGTAAGAGATGACTTTAGGATTTTGTTTTATTTCCTTTTCTATTTGAGAAGTTGATAGCTTTGGTGGTGGTTGTTTATCTCCCCTATATATCTCCTTCATCCAATAAGCATGTAACTGTTTTGGTGTTTTTTTTATTACTTTTTTACAAAATTCATTATAACTATCTTTATTATCAATAGGTATTACTTTTATACCATTTATGTTATCAGTTTTCTTTAAATATATATCTGCTAGTTTCTCTATAGTGATACTTTTAAGTGGATTTTTATTTGATGTCACTATATTAATATCTGAAAATGCAAATAGACTTAATAGGGCTATTATTGATAATAGTCTCATATCATACTTCCTTTCTTGACTTAGGACACCAAAATGGAGTAAACCCCTAAATATCGGGATTTGCCCCATTTTTTGAGGCACTACAAAAAAATATTTTTCTTTAAGATAAATTATAGTAGAATTTCTTCCTCAAAGACCGTAATTATGGGATTTATATCAGATGTAGTGCCTTTTTAAAAAATGAAATCCCTATATTGTGGGCTTTATAGCGATTTGATGGGCGAAGTTAGGAGAAATTCTTAAGCTATCTCCATATAATTTTTTTGGTACATCTTTTGAATATTTTATTCTAATTCTTAACCCTTTTTCTCTAGCATTAAATTTTATTAAATCAAGCGTACTTCTAATTACTTTATTTAGATTAAAATCAACCTTATCAATAAAGAGTTTTCCAGATTCTATTTTAGATAGGTCTAAAATATCATTAATAATTGCTAGTAAAGATTTAGAAGAGTTTTCTATTTTTTCTATATAGTTTCTTTGAATTGGTGTTAAGTTTGTTTGGAGTACTAAATAGCTCATTCCTACAATACCATTCATTGGAGTTCGTATCTCATGGCTCATATTTGCTAAAAATTCAGATTTTAGTTTAGATGTATCTTCAGCTTTTATTTTTAATGTATTTAATCTATTAAAATCTTTTTCAAGTTTGGATTGAAGTCTGTTAAATCCATTAACTAACATTCCTATCTCATCATCTCTCTTTGCTACCATTTTTTTTGAAAAATCTGGTTTCTCTTTTATTAGATTATCTAAAGATTTATAGACCTTTTCAAATCTATCTTTAATACTACTTACTAAATATATAGCCATGGCAGTTATACTAAGTAGTCCAAAGATAGAGAGTATGACAAAAAGTCTAAAGTAGTCATTTGTATTATCTGAAACTTGTTTTATTGAATTTTTTAAAATATTATAGGATTCTACTTTTTGATTATTATATAGTTCATATATCTGATTTCTAAGTTTTTGAAATTTTTTAATATTTTTTGAAAAGGAGTCTTTTACTAGCTCTTTAGATGTCTCTATACCTATTTTATAGAACCTTTGAAGTAGTTCTTTCTCTATCTGTATTGTACTATCATCAGTATATTTACTTAACTCATCTAATTTATTATCAATCTCTATTTTTTTTTCCTTAATCTGTTTTAATCCACCTATCTCTCCTGTATTTCCAACATCATTAAATTTAATAACAATGTTTTTTAAAAGGGATAGGTTTTCTCTATGTAAAAAGGCGATTTGAGACTTTTTAGTCTCAATATTTCTTAATTCATTTATAGTATTTGTAGTAAACTGATAACTTATTGATATGTATATTATAAAAAATATTAATATAATAAAAAATATAATACGAAGTTTTTGGATTATGCTTAAATTAAACATTCTTAAATTTTTATTTCCCTTTTTAATATAGAAAGAAATAATAGCATATTTTAAGAAAAACTATCTAATAGTAAATAAAATTTTACCTGTTAATTTATTGGAAGAGTAAGAGATGACTTTAGGATTTTGTTTTATTTCCTTTTCTATTTGAGAAGTTGATAGCTTTGGTGGTGGTTGTTTATCTCCCCTATATATCTCCTTCATCCAATAAGCATGTAACTGTTTTGGTGTTTTTTTTATTACTTTTTTACAAAATTCATTATAACTATCTTTATTATCAATAGGTATTACTTTTATACCATTTATGTTATCAGTTTTCTTTAAATATATATCTGCTAGTTTCTCTATAGTGATACTTTTAAGTGGATTTTTATTTGATGTCACTATATTAATATCTGAAAATGCAAATAGACTTAATAGGGCTATTATTGATAATAGTCTCATATCATACTTCCTTTCTATCTATTTTATATAAGGAGAGTATAGCCTTAATAAGATAAAAATAATCTTAAAAACATAAACTAATTTTATATGTTATACAAAATATAATAAAATATGGATAGAAGTTTTAACTACTTTTAAAATTTAGATGATTATTTATACATTTCTCTATTTTTTCTATATGAAAAGGTTTTGTTATATGATTATAACAACCCCTATTTGAAATCTCTTTTAATATATCATTATCTAATTTATCGACAATAAATAGAACAGGTAACATTCTCTCTTCTAATTCATTATAAAGTTTAAATACATCTATATTAGCAATAGTAATATCAAGTAGAATAATTGAGATATTTTCAGACTCTATTGCATCTAAAGCACTACTCTCATCTAGTGCAACAATAACATCATATTTATCATCAAAAATTTCAACTAAAATATCAATATCTATAATTTTATCATCTATAAGTAAAATAGTTTTTATCTTTTGACTATTTAACTCTAACTGCAACTCATTTATAACTAGTGATAGCTCTTTAGAGAATTCTAGTAATTTATTTACTTTATTATTATGTATGGTTGTAGCTAAGTGACTTAAATGTGTCATTCCTAATGTTGAAGATAACCCTTTTATACTATGTATTATATCTTTTAGCTCACTGCTATTTAGAGTATCTATTTTTAAGTCTTTATATCTATTTAAAAAATTATTTAAAATCTTCATATATAACTTTTTATTATTATTTAGATATTTTAATCCGATATTTGTATCGATATGTTGAAAGTATGGTAATTTAATATTCTCCATGCTATTCTCCCTCTATGCTAAAGCAATATTATATATTGATAATATATCTAAAAAATGTTTCATATAGCCTTTGAGGTTCTATGGGTTTTGATAGATATTCATTCATTCCAACTAGTTTAGTTTTATAAATCGTATTTGCACATTTATGTGCAGTTAATGCTACTATAGGTATATGTTTATTATCTAATCTTATTAATTTAGTAGCTTCATAACCATTCATAATAGGCATATCAATATCCATTAAAATTAGAGAATATTTATCATCTTTACATTTCTCTACAGCCTCTTTTCCATTATTAGCTATATCAATTTGGAATATACTATCTTCTAAAATTCCCAATATTATATCTTGATTTATTTTTTTATCCTCTGTTAAAAGTATTTTTATTTTATTTATCATCTATACCTATTTCATATTTTATTTTAATAAAAAAGAATAATATCTATATAATTGGTAATAAAAATGAAAATGTGAGTAAAAATACCCTTTTTATATAATTTTATCTTATAAAAGTAGCTTTAAACCGTTTTTTTGATATGCTAATAACTTAATTTTAATATTAGGGGAATTTATGAGTATTCAAAAAATACTTAATTTGGTTATAGTTGTTTTATTATTAGTATTGTTATCTTTTGTAGGTTACTATTTTTATAGTACTCAAAATAGTCAAATAGGAACGAAGGTTCATTTTAGTAGTAAAAAGGCACTATTTCCTCCATTAGATACGGAGTTTAATTTTAAAACGGTTGATAATAAAGAGTTTAAAATTAGAGCTAGTAATAAAAAGATGGTTATCTCTGGATTAGAAGATAAGATAGTTTTTTTAAAAATTTTTGGGTGGGATTGTCAATATTGTAAAAAGGAAATTCCACAACTTATAAATCTAAAGAAAGATTTAGGAGACTCATTTGAAGTTATTGCTATAGAGGCAGAACAACATTCAGATGAGGAGTCTTTAAAATATATTAAAGAGTATGGAATTAATTATAATATTGTAAATGGAACAACTCATCAAAAGTTTTACAATTATCTAAAAGTACATTATGGTTGGGATAATTTAATACCATTAACTATTGTTTTAGGAAAAGATGGTGAGGTTTTAACTTATGAAGTTGGAGTAAAATCTTATAATTTATCTGAACTTATGAAGGCTATTCTAGCAAGAGATACATCACAAAAATAGTATGTTTAGAAAAAAAATAGTTATTTTATCCATATTAATTTTATTTAAGAACCTTTATGCTTCTGATATTGGTTGTATATCCTCTTTAAAGAAAGATAAAGAGGAGTGTTCAGAAAATAATATACTTAAAGATAATACATTTGTTTTAGATACTCTTTTAAATGAAGATAAAAGTAAAGATAAGGGTTCTTTAGTTAGTAAAACAAATAGTAAAAAAGTTAAAATTACAGAAAAACTAAATTCAATTACTGTTATATTTCAAAAAAAGAGATTAAAAATAGAAAGAGTATCAAATATAGGTTGCCCTCCATACTGTATATCTCCTATAAATATAGCCAAAGTTAAAACTGTAGGTGAACTTGAAACTATAAATTTTATGAATTCTTTTAAAAAAAATAGAAATAGAATATTAGTAGATGCTAGAAGTGCATCAGAATATAAAAAAAGCACCATTCCTACAGCTGTTAATATTCCATATAGTATGTTAAAGCCAAAAAGTAAATATAGAGAAGAGATACTTAAACTATTAGGTGTTAAAAAATTACAAAAGAGTTGGTATTTTAAAAGAGTACATAAACTTCTTATCTTTGATAGTGGAATTTTAGATAATAGAGCTACTAAAATAATTAATAGCCTTATAAAAATAGGTTATCCTCAAAATAAACTTCTATACTATCGTGGTGGAATAGAGAGTTGGAGAAGATTAGGGTTAACTTTATTATAAATTTTTACAACTTATTTCTGAAATTACTTTAATTAAGAGAGGTTAAGTAACTTAACCTCTTTTCTCTTTTTTTGTAAGAAGATATTTTCCATTTCTTACAAAAATAGGATTTCCTCCAGTTTTTGTAACTCTTCTAAACTTATTTCTATAAAGAGCTACTTTTTTTCTAAGTTTTCTATACTCTTTTCCTCTTAATCTATTAACTATCTCTTGATGTCTTCTAACCCTTACATATCTTGCAGGATTTACAGCTTTTCCATGTCTATACATACCAAAGTGTAGATGTGGACCTGTACTTCTTCCAGTACTTCCAACATATCCAATAACAGTCCCTTGTGAAACTCTACTTCCAACCTTTAGACCTTTTCTATATCTGCTCATGTGTGCATATAGACTTTTTAGACCATTTTTATGTTGAATAGTAATACACTTACCATATCCACCTCTACGACCTTTTCTAACAATTCTACCATTAGCAGTTGCTTTAATAGGTGTTCCTCTACAAGCTGCATAATCAACTCCTAAATGGGCCTTATATCTTTTTAAAATTGGGTGAAATCGTCTATGGGTAAAACTAGAAGATATTCTACATCTACTTATAGGTCTTAAATATGGAGTAAAGCTTTTTTTAACTGTTCGATACTCTCTACCTAAAGAGTCATAATATTTTCCATCATTTGCTAAGTAGCTATAAAATTTCTTTTTATTAATGGTAATTAATGATGCTAATATTTTTGGACTAGAGATTGCTTTTCCTTTTCTTCTTTTCTGTTCATAAAAGATAGTTAAGGTATCACCTCTTTTCATTTTTCTAAGATTTTTATTGCTATATGCTCTTTTTAAAGAAGCAACTAGAGATTTACTATGTGTTTTTTTATAAAGTTCTCTAAATACAGACTTTTTAACTTTTAAATGAATAGAACCCTTTAAAACCTCAAAAGGAATTGGTTCAAGCGAAATTTTAGACCTATTTTTAGACCTTTTTACTATTTTTACTTGCAACTCATCTGTAGTAGGTATTAAAATAGTGGTCTGCCTTTTACCCTTTTTTATAGAGTAACTCTGTCCTGCTCTTATCTCTGCTAATAACTCCTTATCATCATTATCTAAATCATAATATAACTTTTGTGATATACCATGATTTCTTAAGAAAGATAAAAAAGTTGTACCTTTTTTCCAATGATATGTTTTTGCTGATAGAAAAGTTGAGAGAGATAGGAGTATAATAAAAGAGAGT
Organism: Campylobacteraceae bacterium; assembly: GCA_027065385.1. GTDB lineage: Bacteria > Campylobacterota > Campylobacteria > Campylobacterales > Sulfurovaceae > UBA1140. The sequence goes on from JAMOOP010000091.1 coordinate 10,333, forward strand.
AAAATTTTCCTCATTACTGTTGACCTTATATTTAGAATTTTGTTGATATTGATATTCTATAGGTTTATATTGAAATAACCTATAAAAGTATCAAACTAATTTTAAAGTTAAAGTTTCTTTAACTTTAACTTCACCTCTTGGTAACAAGCATTGTTACCCTCATCACTAATAATAGAAGGAGTCAAATAGTTAACGCCTTCTGCATTAGCATATATTAATACCGTATCTTTCCGCATAGAGCTAGAGTTTTTAACTATAAACTCATGCTCTCCCCATTTTGAATATGCTATTATCTTTTCACCATTATTAAAACCTAAGTTTTCATGAATAGTAATCTTATTATCTCTTTTAAATTGTGTATTTAAAGAGTTGTTTACTTTTGGTGTAACTAGCCAATATTCATCACTAATTATCTCCTTTTTACTCTTTTTTCTAGCTTTAGTCAACCGTTTATTTGTCTCAAAATAGTCCTCAAAATCATCAATAAACTCAAATTCATCACTTTCACCCTCTCCAAAGCCATTTTTATAAGGTATCTTTTGATATGCAGGTGATATATAATATTCACCTTTTTTAGTACATTGATTTAACCAAAACTCTATATACTCCCTTTCACTCTTTAATTCATCTAATCCAAGTTTTTGAAATAGATACGATGTAAACTCATACTCACTTATACCAAAATCAGACTCAATTATCTTTCTCATTGGAGATACTATATGGTGAGCATAACTTAATCTAACATCATCTTTTTCAAAGAAGTTTTTAGCAGGAATTACAATATCTGCCATACTAGAAGTTCTGTTTTCATATAACCCAAAATAGATAATATTTTTACTCTTTTTAAGCTCTTCTATTACACGAGATGAGTTTGGCATAGACTCGGTTGGATTTCCACCTTGAATTAAGACCGTATCAAAATCTCCAAAATTGGTTGTAGCTTTTTCTACCTTTTTACCTTTTACTTCAAATGGATTATTAAATCCTAATTTAGAGTTTCCTAAAAACGCAACTCCACATCCCTCTTTTCCAAAATATCCTAAAGTTGCAACTAATGAGTCTATTGCATGAAGTACAAAATTACCAGTTGAATACTTTTGTACTCCATTTCCTATTAAAAAAACTACCTTTTTATTTAAAATAAACTCTAAAAGCTCACCCATAATATGTAAATCTACACCAATATATTCCAATATTGATTTTATTCTAAAACCTCTAGTGAAATCATAAAACTCTTCATATTCAGGTGCAAACTCTTCTAAATACTCTTTATCTTCATGGTCACCCATAATTGCAAATCGTGCTAACATAATGGCTAAATAGAAATCACTTCTAGGAGCAATTTGAAGAAAAATATCAGCCCTCTTAGCAATAGCTGTTTTAATTGGGTCAATTACTACTATCTTTTTACCCTCAATATAGGGCATAAGATGAGAGGCAGTTACAGTTATATTTTTACCCCAAATAACAATAACATCAGCTTTAGCTATCTGCTCTGGAGGTAAAATCCTATTTACTCCTCTTCCAGCTAAAATTCCTGCATCTCCAGAACCATCACATAAAGACCCCTTTGTGGTAGTTCCTTTAATTTTCTCAAAAAGTAGGTTTGTAACCTCTTGCATTACTCCAAAATTTCCACTTCCTCGCCAGAGAACTTTACTTTTTTCTTTTAAAGCTTTAGCTGTGGCATCTAATGCCTCTTCTAAGGATACCTCTTTACCATTTACTCTAGGAGTTGTAATTCTAGGTTCTTTAAATATCTCTCTATTTAGTAATGAACATAAAGCCCCATTACTAATAGGGTGAGCCTTATCGGCTTTAATTTTAGGAAAAGAGTCAATATCACACTCTATTCCACAAGCATCAGGACAATCCAATCCACAAGCTGTCTTTATCACTATTAAACTCCACTTTTAAAAGATTATAAAGAAAGATTATATCATAAATAGATAAGTGATAAAAAAATATTTATGATAAAATTTCATTATGAAACATTATGAATTAAAAGAGATAGTTAAATATCTAAACAAGTTTAAATATATAAGTAGAGCAAGAAGAGTAGAAGATAATACTATTGAGTTATCTTTTGACAGAGAAAATAGTATATTTTTTAATATGAGAAGAGGTGAGAGTTTTATATATAAAAATGAGTCTATACGACCACTTCAAAGTTATAATGCACCATTTGATACACTTCTTCACTCATTAGTATCAGCCTCTAAAATTATTAATATAGAAATACCAAATGGAGATAGAGTTATTCGTTTTTTGCTCTCTCCAAAGAGTAGTTATAAAGAGAAAAATATATATTTACAGTTTGAGTTTACTGGAAAACATACGAATGTTATACTTATAGATAGTGAAGAGATAGTTATTGAAGCACTAAGACATATAGATAGTAGTAGCTCTTTTAGAGTTATTCGTCCCGCTATAAAGTTAGAGGCTATTCCATCTTTTAATAGAAACGAGAAAGAGGTTAAAAGGATAGATAATATTGAAGAGTTTTTAATTAAAAAATATATAGAGTTTGAAAAAAAGAGAGTTAAAGTATTAAAAAAGCAAAAACTCCTAAATATTTCAAAAAAAAGAGAAAAGTTAGAAAAAAGCCTAAACAGATTAGCAAATCCAAAAACTCTATCTATTGAAGAGAAAAAGTATCAAAATCTAGCCAATATAGTATTAGCCAATCTATATAATATAAAACCCTATAATAAAAAGCTTGAAACTTATGATTTTGAGGGAAATAAAATAACTATAGATTTACCAAAAAATATTTTACCAAATAGAATTAGCGAATATTTTTTTAAGAAGGCTAAAAAGGCAAGAGCTAAAGCTAAAAATATACATATAGAAAAAGAGAATTTAACTACAAAAATATCATTTTATTCAAATATGTATCATGCTATAGAGAGAGCTAAAACAACCCAAGAGTTAGAGCTTTTAGTTCCTAAAAGAGCAAAATCTCAAAGAAAAAAAGAGAAAATAAAAGAGTGCGAACTGTTTTGGATAGATGATTATAAGGTTTTAATAGGAAGAAATAGTAAAGAGAACCAAGCACTGCTAAAAATAGCTAAATCAAATGATATTTGGATGCATATAAGAGATATTCCATCTTCTCATTTAATTATAAAAACAGATAAACAGAACCTACCAGAGAGTGTAATTCAAAAAGCAGGAAAGTTATGTGTTGACTTTTCATTAAAACAGGCTGGAGATTATGCTATTGATTATTGTGAAAGAAAATTTGTAAAAATTCAAGAGGGTTCAAGTGTTGAGTATAATAAATATAAGACTATTATAATTAGAAAAGATGGTGTTGAGATAAGGGAGTAGTTTAAAATAAATTAAAATATTTTCCAACTTATTTTAATGTTAACTGTTGTATGATATTATAAATTTCATATTTATAAATAAGTTTATTTTAAGCTTACATATATATCTTTAAGCTTATAATAATGTAAAGCTTTTTTATTAAGTTAAAATATAAAGGAAAAAAGTGAAAAAGATAAATATTATACTACTTAATTTATTGGCATTTGTAAGCTTATCAAATGCTACAACAGTTTATGAAAATGCAGAAGATGGGAAAATTGATGGTTGGAGAGTACAAGGTAATGGAGATGAACCTAAAAATATTCACAGTCCTGCACTCAATAGTCAAGTTATAAGATTAGAAGGTAGGGGAGGACCTTGGATATTGGGGGCAGTATCGGGTGATTTGGCTTGGGGAAATAGTAAAGAAAAAACTATATCATGGAAAATGGTTACAGGAAGTAGATATACGGTATATATCCCCGTAACTACTAAAAATGGAACAAGGTATCTATTTTATAATGATTTACCAAAAAGAATTTTAAGACATGGTGTAAAGGGTGGAATTTTACATGGACTTGGTGGATATAACCATAGTGAATATAAAAATGTATGGAGAGACTACACAAGGGATTTAGAAGCAGACCTAAAAGACTCTGAACCTGATAATGAACTAATGTCTGTTAATGGATTTATATATAGTGGAGCTAATGTATCTTTAGATAATATCTTACTATATAATCCAAAAGAGCATATATATGAAGATGGTTTAAATATGGCACAATGGAGTATTTCAGATAATACCCCTAATGGAGCTACTATTAAATCAATTACTGACCCACAAGGAGACCATATTCAAGGTGCTGTAATAGAGCTAAATGGTTCAAAACTAGATAATGCTTATAAAATAAATATTAGTAATTCAACTGATAGCATTATACAGTGGAAAAGTAGATTTTATGAGACCTACTCTGTATCTTTACAAGTTCAAACTACTAATGGAGCAAGAGAGTTACTATATACAAATAGTAATAACTATACACCAAGTGGTGGATTAAGAAATGGTGGAGCTACTATTTGGCATGAAATGGGTGGTAGGTCTCTAATGGGTCAAAATGGTTGGGAGCAGAGAAGAGATTTTGGAGCAGTTAATGATTTTTGGCAAACTGTTACAAGGGATTTAAACCAAGATATAAAAGATTTTGAACCCAATAATAAATTTGTATCTATTAGCTCATTTGAGGTTAGAGGGAGTGGATTAATTGATGATATTAAAATGTTATCTCGTGCAGTTGTTCCTAATCTTAGAGAAGATATTATTTATGAAGATGGTGATAGTGGAAATATTAAATGGAATATTTATGATAACAGTCCAGCAGGTGCAAAAGTAGAAGCTATTAATGATGTTATTAAAGGCAGAGTTATATCATTTAATGGAAATGGATTTGAGAATGGATATGAAATAGGAGCTAGAAGAGGTAATGGAAAGTGGAACAATAGAGACCATAAAGCCATATCTTGGAGTATGAATTTTAGTGGATACTGCTCAATATATATAGCAGTGGATACAACAAATGGAGCTAGATACCTAACTTATGAACCAAGAGATAAAGATAGAGGAGTTATAGGAAGTTATATACGATTTGGAATAGGAAGCAGTGCAAATAGTGGAGAATGGAAAGATATTAAAAGAAATATTGAAGATGATTTACACAAATTTGAACCAGCTAATAATTTAGTAGCTATTAATGGCTTACTTGTTAGAGGAGATGGAAAAATTGATAATATAAAAACTATGTTTGATTATAAAACACATCTATATGAAGATGCAGAAGATGGAAAAATTGATGGTTGGCAGATAATGAGTGGAGGCTCTGGTGAAGCGAATATTACAAATATTGAAGATAATACAAAAAATAGTAGAGTTATATCACTAAAAGGTAAAGGTAAAAGTGATGGATATATGTTTGGTAGAGGTTGGAATAATAGAGAGAATAAAAATTTAAAATGGAGTATGAACTTCTCTGAAGATTATACTATTTATATATCAGTTCAAACAGCAAATGGTAGAAGATATTTAACATATACCCCAATAGATAATAATAGAGGTTTAAAGGGAAGTTATATTTTAATAGGACTAGGAGAGAGTTCAAAAAATGGAATATGGCAAAACTTTTCAAGAGATTTAGATGCAGATATTAAAAAAGCAGAAGCTGAAAATAAGCTTATAGCAATTGATAGTTTTAGAATTCGTGGTTCAGGAGAAATAGATGATATTAAAGCTTATTAAAATTTTACTATTGGCTCTACTTCCTCTTAGTTTAAGTGCTAAAACTATAATAGAAAATGCAGAAGATGGAACAGTTAGTAAATGGAGAGTAGTTATTGGAGATAGTAAAGATATAGTAAATATATATGATAGTGAAATAAAAAGTAGAGTTATAGAGTTAAATGGTGGTGGCTCTTATAAAATGGGAGCAACTGGTGGAGATAGGGCTTTTAATATAACTAAAGATAAAACTATATCTTGGGATATGAAAACAGATGTAGCTTATACCATATATATTATAGCAAATACTACAGAGGGGCTTAGATATATTTTTTATGTAAGTACCCCAAGTAGAGGTTTAAAACATGGTCTTCCAAATGGAGTACACCACGGTTTAGGAAAAGCTACAATAGATGGAAGATGGAGAAGAATAACAAGAGATTTAGAGACTGACTTACAAGATGCTGAACCTACTAATAAACTTTTATCTATTAATGGATTTATCTATAATGGTGGAGATGGTGGAAGATTGGATAATATAACTCTCTATACTCCAAAAGAGATAGTATATCAAGATAGAGAGGTTGAAGTTAAAAATAAATATGAATTAACTATTAACAATAGTGACTTTAAGATACTACAGTGGAAATTTAAAGATTTTGGAGGTGAACCTGAAATATTAGATGAGAGAGGAACTATAAGAGATATAAATGCCTTTGAGTTTAGAGTTAATGTAGATACAGTTAATGGAGAGAGAGATTTAATATATACTTTAGGAGAGAAAAATTTAGGTTTAGTAGAGGGTGGAAAAACAATTCACCATGGTCTAGGAGATGATAGAGCTATTGGTTCAGTTTGGGCAGGAGATGACCCAATCAATGAACTAGGACTTTGGCAAAGTATTACTAGAGATTTGGATGAAGATATAAGAGATTTTGAGCCTAATAATAGACTATTAAAAGTTAACCTATTTAAGGTAACTAATAGTGGAAAAGTAAAAGAGATAAAGATGTTATCTAGTGTAGATACTAATTTCTCTAAAAAAGAGGAGAGTAGTAATATAGATATAAATAGTAGCTCTTCTAATAGTAATATTCATATCTCTATTCCAAAAGATAGTTCAGATAGTGTAGGAGGAGTAGAGATATTTTATAGTTTTTTACTACTCTATATCTCTTTAATAACATATTTTCTATTTAGAAAAGAATATATAAATTTATAAAGGTTAAATTATGAGTGGAAATTTAGTTGGTGATAATATAACTACACAAAATGCAGGTTGGAAATTTTCAGGTGAGATGGTAAAAGATTTTGAAGAGCATGTATCAAAATCTGTTCCTCTATATAATGAGGGTCACGATATTATCTTAAAGATTAGTGACTATTTTGTAAAAGATGACTCTATATGTTATGAAATTGGAACTTCAACAGGAATACTATCTTATAAATTGGCAAAAAGATTTTTAGATAGAGATGCTAAATTTATTGGATTAGATATAGAAGAGGATATGATAAATAGTGCAAAGAGTAGATATAAGTTAGATAGTTTAGAATTTTTATATGCTGATGTATTGGAGTTTGATTTTAAACCTTCCGATTTTATTACATCTTATTATGTAGTCCAATTTGTTAGACCAAGTCAAAGACAACTTCTAATAGATAAAATCTATAAAAGTTTAAATTGGGGTGGAGCGTTTCTATATTTTGAAAAAGTCCGTGCGCCAGATGCTAGGTTTCAAGATATTATGACAGGGGTCTATAATGAATATAAACTAGAACAAGGGTATAGTGCAGAAGAGATTATTCAAAAATCAAGAAGCCTAAAAGGGGTCTTAGAGCCATTTTCAACACAAGGAAATATAGATATGTTAAAAAGAGCTGGATTTATAGATATTATGAGTGTTGCCAAATTTGGACCTTTTGAGGGAATTTTAGCAATAAAATGAAAAATCTAATATATACTATAAAGTGGTTAATTAAAAGACCACTTTTTTTAAAAAAAGAGTTTAAAAATCTATATCAAACTATAATCTATCAACCCCAATCTCGTTTTTTACTTAGTAATGATACAGCTCCTCTCTGTCCGTTAGAGCCTATTAAATTTTACTCTTTTATTGGTCGTATTAGTTTTGCTTTTAGAGAGTTTATAGCTTTAATTTCAAATGGAGCTATTTTTAAAAAGAGAATACTGCTAGATGGATTTGATAATATAGATATAAAAGAGTTATATCAAGTAGGAAGAGATGAAATCCCATATCCAAAACCTCCATTGGTTGAATTAGAAAAGAGTAAAGAGATAGATAATAGAATATTTAAAACTATTGAAAAATCTTATGCTATAGCAAATGAAAAAGACCCTGATAGATTTGATAGAGCCTTATGGTGGGAAGAGATGAGTAGGGCTTTTAAAAAAGAGCTATTTAATGAAAGTGGAGATATAAATAGGGAGTATTTAAAAAACTTTAGAGGATTAAAAGAGCTACCTGCAAATATTGTAAAAGACCAATTTTTAGTGGTAAACAGAGATTTTGGATACTATATCTCATATTTAAAAGCTATAGATTTGGTTTTAGAGTACCATAGACACGCAAAGATAGTAAAAAAAGAGATACTATTTTCTCTATCTGAAAGTTATGCAGGAAATAATCTTTGTGTAAATTATAGAGGAGTGAGACTTAGTTTAAGACTTCTTTTTCACTCTATTATGGTAGATAATATTTTAATAAATACAACTCTACCCAAAAGAGCAGTTATTTGGGAGATAGGTGCAGGATATGGAGGATTAGCTAGAATTTTAAAAAGCTATATTCCGAATAGTTGTCATATTCTATTAGATTTACCTGAAACTTTAACTTACTGTTCATACTTTATAGCCTATAACTTTTCAGATAAAAAAGTGGCTTTTTTGAGTGATATTATAGATAGATTAGATGAGGTTGATAAAATAGTAAAAGAGTATGATTTTATACTAATTCCACCTTGGATTAGTCCATATATTAAAAATGAGAGTGTTGATTTAATAATTGATACCTACTCAATGTCAGAGATGTCAAAAACTTATGCTAACTACTACTTAAAACATATAGATAGAACTCTAAAAAAAGGAGGATATTTCTACTCTATAAATAAAAGATTTAAAAGAGAAGATGATAAATTACCATTTTATGAGTGGAAGTTTAAAAGTAAATTTACTACTATAGTTTATGAGTATAGTAAATATATCCACCCTCAATGGCTAGGGAGAAAGATTTAGAACCATAATTTACTTAGATAATTTTTAAATATCTATCCTATTAAGAAAAGCTATTTTAATCTTAGTAAAAATGAATATTTGTTCATTTTTATAATAGACTATTTAGCTTTTTTTTGATAAATTTTCAAAAAAGGAAAAATAATGAAAAAAAGTATATTATTAATAACTTCTGTAGCAATAATATCAACAGCTCATGAATATCCAAAAGGAAAATTGGGAGAAGTTATAAAATTAGGGGAAGATATAATTAACCATACCGATACAAATTCTCTCTCTAAATCTTATATCAATAGCAAACTTCAATGTGTAAATTGCCATAGAAAAGGAAAAGATGGCAGAGCGGGAACAACTAATAAAATTGGAACTTTTATAGGAACAGCTACATCATTTCCTGCTTATTCAAAACGCTATAAAGATATTATAAGCTTACAAAATAGAATTGATGGCTGTTTTCAGAGATGTTTAAATGGTACAAAATCGGTAGTCAATACAAAAGTGGGAATTGCTGTTGAGAGTTATATTACATGGCTTTCTACAGGACTACCAATCAATATGAGTTCAAAAGCTCCTAGAACTCCATCAAAAATTGAGATGTGGGATAGAGATAGAAATAAATTTAGTTCCCTTTTTAAAAAAGCAACTCATAAAAACTATATTAATGGTAAAAAACTATATGTAAAAAAGTGTGCTTTATGTCATGGTATAGATGGAGAAGGAGTTGAAAGTTCTCCACCAGTTTGGGGAGATAGAAGTTATACCGCAGATGGAAGCATGGCAAAACTTCCAAATGGTGCAACTTGGATAAAAGATAATATGCCTTTAGACAATGCTAACCTTAGTGACCAAGAGGTTATTGATATTACTCTATTTATTAATGCTCAACCACGAATGAGTTATAGAGGATTTAAGGTAGAGGATAATTTTAAGAAATTGGGATTGAGTTTAGAAAAGATAAGAGAGATGATGTTTCAGTAGTGTTGATATGGGAAGATAAAAACATATTAAAAATTTAATTTTAAAAATGGCTATAAATGGAAGTGGCAACATAATTAGAACATTACTCTCTTTTATAGCCAATTAATAAAATTAAACCTAAAACAATAAGTAGAGTATCATAAAAAGTAAATTTAGGAATTCCTGTTCTAACCCAAGTAAAAACTTTAGTCATAGCAAAAGCATATAAAATAATAAATTTAGGAGCATAACTTACAATATTTATAAAAAAGTAGTCTATTTTTTTAACTAAAAATCCTGAAATAAAAGCTACAATTACTACTCCAAATATTCCTAAATTATAAAATCCAAAAGCTACAACACCTGGTGGAACAATAGCCTCTTTTAGATTATAGAAATAGTAAGTATTTGTAAAAATAGTATTTCCATTTATATTACTAAGCCAAGAGATTGGTATAAGTTTTCCTCTAAGTCCTGAAATTATCCCCTCAAAATATACAAAATCATAATTTTTATGTAGAGCAAACTCTAAAGATGTTTGGTCAAAGTTGAAAAAAGTTAACATATTTAAAATAGATTGAAAAATATTGGAGGCATCTGAAATTACAAATTTACCAGTATCTAAATATGTCTCTAGTGCAGGTATAAAAAATATAGCCACTATAAAGAGTATGCCAAAATGGAAAAGATAGCTTTTTGTATTTTTTAAAGATAGATAAAATAGATATAGTAAAAGAAACTCTATAATAGCTTGTTTACTTTTAAAAAGAGAAAATCTTGAAAATAGTGCAACTCCTAAACCAATCCATAATATAGAGAGTCTCCAAAAACCTCTATTATTTTCTAAAATAAAATATATTATAATTGCTAATATAGAAAAAGGTATAAAACGATAAACAAAGATATACTGTTTACTAATCCAATACTCATCTCCATGTCCTGATCTAACAGCATCAGCTGCCTCTATTGCTCTATTCATTCCTCCAAATTGAGAAGCATATATAAAAACTGAAGCTAAAGATAAAAGAGCTAGAAACAGCCCTATTATAACTAATAGATTATACTCTTTTGATAATATTTTAATGGTTCTCTCTTTTAAAATATATTGTGAAAATTGAACAACCCTTACTGACTTTACACCTAAAAAAAATATAGTAATAAAGATAAAAATTGTAGCAAAAGACTTATAACTATAAAATCTATCTATACCATGATTAGTTACATAAAGGTCTAGGAGTTTATAGTGAAGAAAAAATATAGTATCATTTAAAATCATACTAAGAGGAATTACTAAATACTCTATTGTCCAAAATAGTAAAAAGACAGCTACCATACTCCAACCATATTTTACAATAAACAGTATATATCTTGCTATATATATAAATAAAGAGAGATAGAGAATAAAAAGTATAAGTGTATCTATCTGCTCTCTCATTAAAACTCCAACTAATTATCTAAATAACTCCCTTATATGTCCCATATTAGGAAGTTTAGGATTACGAATAAACCTTTTTATCATAGCTTTTTTATTTTCAAAAGCTAACCTCTTATTAAAATCATCTTCAGAACTAGGTAACCATTTTGGTATGCAAAATTTATCTCTCTTTACAATACCATTTTCTAATACAACTGTAAAAAAATTAACCTCTAAATTTTTATTAAGAGTTACAACCATAGAACGGTGATGTTCAATCTCTTGCTTTTTTACTCTTCTTGCTGTAAACTCTTCTCCATTCCATCTTGTAGGAATATTTAAATCGGGAAATATAAAATTTCCAAGCCCATAAAATATATGTTTATCTTTATAAATTTCATAACTCTGTATAATATGAGCATGGTGACCAATAATTAAATCTGCTCCACTATCTATTAATTTATGAGCTATCTCTCTATCACTAAATTTTGGAAATGGTATCTCTTGAATACCCCAATGTGGTTGTATTATAATAAAATCTACTTTAAGTTTAAGATAATTTATATCTTCTATAATTTTATCAACTTCTAATTTAGCACTTCCATTACTATTTTTATCTCCAAAAATAGAGTGTGTTGAAGGACAACTATAACCTAAAAGTGCTATTTTTTTATCTGCAAAATTAACTATAGTTGGATTATTAAAGTTCTCTTTCTCTAATCCTGCACCAAAATATGGAATATTTTGACTATTTAAACTTTTAATAGTTTTTAAAAATGCCTCTTCTCCAAAATCCATTATATGATTATTAGCTAATGATACAGCTAAAGGTCTTTTTTTAAATGTCTCTTCTATATATGACTTCTCTTGACAAATATTTACTTTAAACTTAGCAGGAGTTCCATCACAAGAGAGAGGTGTTTCTAAGTTAAAGATAAACTCATCTATTTTAAAATCTATTTTATATGTTCTATCTAATACAGTATCTCCAAAAAAACTTAATTCCATTATATTTTCCTTTTTTCTTTTATTTTAATATATATATAAATCATAACTCCACCATTATGTAAAACACCAACTACTATAAATAGTATTAGTGAAATAATATAGGAGTTATAAAAATAAAAACCTATATAGATAGCTAATGCTCTTAATATAAGTGTAAATATCTGAATATATAACCTTATCTTTTGAAGAGAGAATATATTAAACATAATAGTAGTAGGAGGAGATATAAATCCAAATAGAAACCATACAATAGATATTTGAGCAATAAGCCCAGACTCTATCCATTTATCTCCAAAAACTAAACTAAAAATCTCTTGTCCAAAAAATAGTATTATAAAGAGTGGCACTATAAAAATTTTAGCTAAACCTAGAGTTGTTTTTTTATATAAACTATAAATATCCTCTCCATTTGCATACATCTTTGAAGCCTTTTGATAATATACACTTCTTGTTGCACTTGATACTAAAAGCATAGGTGCTTGCATAGCTCTATATGTTAAAGCATAAAATCCTGAAATTGCAGGAGAGAATAGTGCCGAAAACATAAAAAGAGGTATATTTTGAGAAAATGAGTTAATAAGGGTTGATGCTGTTTGATATTTTGGAAAATTCTCATGTTTATGTAGATTAAAATTTATTCTTCTTTTTGATATATATTTTAGTTGTAGAGTCTGTTTTTTTATATGAAAAGATACTAAAAGATATAGAGCAAATATATCAGATAAAACTTTTCCAACTACTAATCCATTAAGAGAAAATATATATCTTGATATGCTTTGAGTTCCAACTGTAGCTAAAGATGCACTCATTTTTGTAGTAGCAATCTTTTTATAAAACTCTTTTCTTGTTGAGTAGGCATCAAAGATTTGCATTAATCCTATAGCAAGTGTAGCAAAAGGTAACAGGTATATCATATAACTATTGTTATTAAAATACTCTAGGAAAAAGTCGTAAAATAGTAACAAAACTATAGCTAAAATAATAACTATAGTAATAGAGGTTAGTATTGAGAGAAACACTAAAGCTTGGGCATCTCGATTAGATTTTGGTAGCATAATTGCCTGTTCGTAGCTTAAACTTGATACCATTCCAACCATACCAGCTATTGCAAAAAATAGAGAATATATTCCAAATTCACTTGGATTATATAATCTAGTTAAAATTGGAATAAAGAGTAATATTATAACTTGTGCCATTAATGTACCTGACATTAGAGTTACAATTTGTAACAAATAGTTGCTTTGTTTTAACTTATTTATAATTTTATTCATTAGTAACTTCTTTTTAAAAAAATATTATTCTAATTATAGCTATTTTGGCTTTATGTTTAATTATATTAAAAATAGTTATAGAAAAATTTTTTTATTTTTTTTAAAATAATTAAGAGTAAATTTATCCGATTTAAATTATAATACCATCAACAAACAAAATAATAAGGAAAATAAATGGCAACAGTAACATTTAAAAACGACATCGTATGTAATTTAGCAGGAAATGAAGTAAGCGTAGGAGATACAGCGCCAGTAGTAACAGTAGTAAATTGTGACCCAATGCTTCAAGATGAGCAAGTTGGTGGAGAGGGTAAAGTTCAATTAGTAGTAGCAGTTCCTTCATTGGATACAGGTGTATGTGATGCGGAGACTAGAAGATTTAACCAAGAGGCAGCTAATTTAGATGGCGTTGAGGTAATTACAGTATCTATGGATTTACCATTTGCAGCAGCTAGATGGTGTGGTGCAGCTGGTATTGAAAATATTAAAGTGTGTTCAGACTTTAGAAATAAAGATTTTGCTAATGCTTATGGTGTTCTTTTAGCTGATGGTCCTTTAGCTGGAATTTGTGCAAGAGTTATTTTTGTAATTGGAAAAGATGGTAAAGTTACTTATAAGCAAGTTGTACCAGAAATTACCCAAGAGCCTAACTACGAAGAGGCACTTAACGCTGCAAAAGATGCTCAATAATTAAAAATTTGTGGGTTTTTTAACCCACATCCCTACTCTACTAATCTTATGATATAATACTTTTATGAGATACACACCAAAACAGATAGAAAAATACCAAAGACAAAAATATATTACCTTTTTAGAAAAAGTTACTAAAAATCTATTTAAGATGTTTAGAAATAGAGATATAACAAAAGAGCAGTTTCTAAAAAAGTTTGAAGAGTTAAAGAGTAATTTAGATAAACAGATAGATATTAAGCTAAATTCAGAATATCATGAGCAGATGAAGAGTTATATATATAGACTATATAGTGAGTGTCAGAGTGAATTTAAATTAGATGATATTCGAGAGATTAATATGACCCATCTTAATAGACTACAAAAACTAAAAAATGGAAACTCATATAAAAAAGATAAACATAAACATAGAAGTAGAAATGAGGATTGGGGTTAACGCAGGAGTTTAAGTTCTATACTCTGCATTAATTTTTACATACTCATAACTTAAATCACACCCATAAGATGTAAACTCTCCATCTCCTAAACCTAAATCACAAATTACTTTAAAGCTACTATTTTTCATTATTTTATAAGCTTTATCTTCTCTTTCTTTATTTAATTCTCTTAATTTATTTGAGTAGATAATTAAATCATCATAATATATAGTTAAACTCTCTTCACTACACTCTACTCCACTAGCTCCAATAGTTGATGCTATTCGCCCCCAGTTTGGGTCTTCTCCAAATAGTGCTGTTTTTACAAGTAGTGAGTTACTTAAAGCTTTACTTGCTATTTCAGCCTCTTTTTTACTTTTTGCACCTTTAACTTCAAATGCTACTAATTTATTTGCACCCTCTCCATCTTGAAGTATCATCATAGCTAATTCAAATGTTATTTTATTTAGAACCTCTCTAAAAGCCTCTTTATTATAAGCATTTGATTTTCCATTTGCTAAAAGTAGAACTGTATCATTTGTAGAGGTATCTCCATCAACTGATACTCTATTAAATGAACCATTAACGGCATTATCTAAAAGCTCTTTCATATCACTTTTTGGAATTAAAGCATCAGTTGTTATAAAACATAGCATTGTAGCCATTGCAGGGTTTATCATTCCAGCACCTTTACAAATTCCTGCTATATTAAATGAGTCTCCATTATCTAAATCAACTCTAAAAGATAACTCTTTTTTAAAGCTATCAGTTGTCATAATTGCTCTAGCTGTTTTATCAGAATTTTTAGCATTAAAATTAAATTTATCAAAAGCAGAAGTAATTTTTTCTTGATTTAGTCTATATCCAATAACTCCTGTTGAGGACATAATAGGATTAGTAAGAGATGTGTAAGAGGATAATTTTTTAAATATACCTTCTATATCTTTAACTCCTCTCTCTCCTGTCATAGCATTAGCATTTTTAGCATTCATTAATATAAAATTGGTCTTAAAATCTTTTGGATATTTTTGATAATGTTTTATAGGTGAAGCTTGAAACTTATTTGTTGTAAACTTTGCTGTTACATCACATAGAGTATCAGAACGAATAAAAGCTATATCTCCATCTATATCACTATCTCCAGAATTAGCAGGATTTGTTTTCATCCCAACATTAACCCCATCACAAAAAAAACCATCTACATTTTCCAATCCACCTTTTAGTGAAAATATATTAAACATTTATTATCTCCTTTGGCTGTTCTATTTTTCTAATTATCTTTTTTACTTTTATTATACCCTCACTTGAACCAATAAGCAATAGTTTACTACCTTCTGTAATTATTCTATCACCTTTTGGCATAGGTATAAACTTCCCATCTTTATATCTTAAACCTATAATTGTAACATTGGCTACTTCTCTAAAGTTTGCATCTTTTATTTTTCTAAGAGTTAGCCATGAGGTTTTTGTAATTTTTGCCTCCTCCATATCTAAAGATGTATCATATTTATATAGAAACTCTTGTAGCAAATTTTCCATATCAGGTCTAATTGCCATAGCATTAATTCTTTGAGCCATAATACTTGTAGGAGTTACAACTTTATCAGCTCTTAACTTTTTAAGTTTTACCTCATCACTTACAGAGTGGGCATTTGATATTATAAGATAGAGTCTCTTTCTTCCTATCTCTTTTTCATATAGTCTAACAGAAGCTATGGTTGCAATATTATCTGCAATATTATCAGCTAAAGTTATAATTCCCTTTGCACTTGATAGGTACGATTTTAATATTGCCTCTTCTGTATGTGGTTCACCTTTTACAAAGTATGGATATTTATATTGTGAAGCAATCTCTTCTAGTTTCTCATTTGGGTCAATTACTACAAAAGGTATATGACTCTCTCTTAGATGTTTGGTTACTTGAATTGTAAACTCATTATGATAACATATTACAAAGTGATGTTTTAATCTTGCTATATCATATAACATTCGTCTCTCCCTCATTATGGCTTGTAGCTCACCTCTATTTAAAACCTCAACTATAATACCAATAGCCACTGAAAATATAAGAAACCCAAAAATAATTAAACTTATAGTAAAAATTCGTCCAATATCAGATATTGGTGCTATCTCTCCAAAACCAACTGTTGTAAATGTTATTCCTGTTTGATATAGTGCATCAAGTAGTGACATATTATCAACTATCATATATCCTAAAGTTCCAAATAACATAGTAAGAACAGTTAAAATAAGTGGGAGTCTAAAAGGTGCTAAGAGTACATATAACTCATCATTTAAAGTTATATGTGGTTTTGGGTTTTCACTCCACCCAAGGAATTTTTTAATTCTATTCTGATGAGCCAAAATAGTTTAATCTATGGCTTACGCCTCTGTAGTCCCTGCAGTAGCTTGTGCTGCTTTTTTTCTCATAGTTCTAAGTGTAGATGCTGCTACTTTAATTCTTTTAGTTGTTCCATCTTCTAAAGTGATTTTTACACTTCTAAGGTTTGGTAACTGTCTTCTTTTTGTTCTGTTTTTTGCATGAGATACATTGTTTCCTACCAATGGACCTTTTCCTGTTACATCACATCTTCTTGCCATAATATTTACCCTTTGTAAGTTTATTCATTAAAATTGGTGTTTGCAGAGGCTAAAAATAGCGTCTGAAAAAAGTTTTGCGATTATAGTAGAAAAATGCTTAAAAGGAGTAGAATATAAAAATTTTAAAAAGAATAGTTAACCAAAGTAAGCACTATATTATGAAAATTTTAAATAGTTATAATTATCTATCATAACTAAAAATTAATTATTATACTTTTAGATATAATATCACCATTTTATTAAACAGGATTTTTAATGTTGGTAGCTCCGAGTATTTTGTCAGCTGATTTTGGTAATTTAGCTGATGATGTAAAAGCAATTTGTAATGGTGGATGTGATTTAGTCCATGTTGATGTAATGGACGGACACTTTGTGCCTAATCTTACTATTGGACCTGTGGTAGTTTCAAGTGTTGCTAAAGTAGCCACTAAACCACTTGATATTCATCTAATGGTTGAAAATAACTCATTTTTTGTTGACCTTTTTGCACCTTTTAAACCAGAGTATATCTCTTTTCATATTGAAGAGGAGAAGCACCCTCATAGACTTATTCAAAAAATTCGTTCTCTTGGGATAAAACCAGCTATTGTACTTAATCCTCACACTACACCAGAAGCTATAGAGTTTCTTTTGGCTGATTTAGATATGGTTTTACTTATGAGTGTTAACCCTGGGTTTGGTGGTCAAAAATTTATTCCATCTGTTATAGAGAAGGCTAAAAGATTAAAAAGATTAATTCAAATACACAATCCAAAATGTCTTATAGAGGTTGATGGTGGAGTTAATAATAAAAATATCTCATCTTTAAAAGAGGCAGGGGTTGATATTGTAGTAGCTGGTTCTTATGTTTTTAACCATAGTAGTGGTTATAAGAGTGCTATTTTATCTTTAAAATAGGGGGAATATTATGTTAAAAGTCAAAATTTGTGGAATAACTAATTATAATGATGCAATACAAGCTATAAAATCTGGTGCTGATGCTTTAGGATTTGTATTTTATAAAGAGTCTCCAAGATATATTAAACCAAGTGATGCTAAAAAAATTATAGATAGGTTACCACCATTTGTTGGAAGAGTTGGACTATTTGTAAATGAAGGAATTGATACTATTAATACTATTAGTAAATATTGTAATCTTACAGTTAGTCAAATCCATTTTGAGGTTGATGAAGAGGCACTAGATGCTTTAGATGTTAAAACTTTACCTGTAATTCGTGCAAAAGAGCCTAAAGATATTTTACAATACTCTGACCGTTATAGATTGGTTGATGTATATTCTGAAAATTATGGTGGAACTGGAGAGAGACTGAATTTAGAGTGGTTTAATGGAATTGATTGTTCTAAAATTATTTTAGCAGGAGGATTAACAGCTGAAAATTTAGAAGAGGTTAAAAAGTATAACTTTTATGGAGTAGATGTAAGTAGTGGTGTTGAGAAGATAAAGGGACGAAAAGATTATGAAAAGGTATCAAAATTTATAAAAAATGCAAAAAGTTTATGAGGAGTTAACCACAGCCTTTAGAAGAAATAGTGGAAAGTTATCTCCAAAATCTTATAATAGAATTGTATCTAAACATACAACTCTATTTGAAGATAGTGATACTATATTTTTACTATTACAAGCATCAGGGTATCCTATTGAGAAAAGCAAAGATAGTTATATATTAGAGACATATCAAACTCCATATAAAGAGCAGAAGTTTTGTATTATAGATATAGAGACTAATGGAAGTAAACCTGACTCTGCACAAGTTATTGAAGTGGGTGCTGTAATGGTTCAAAATGGTAAAATTATAGATAGATTTGAGAGTTTTGTTTTATGTACTTTTATTCCTGAGTATATTACCAAAATAACAGGAATTGAGCCAAAAGATTTAATTAATGCACCTAGTAGAATAGAGGTTTTAACAAAACTTAGAGTATTTATGGATAATGCTATATTTGTAGCACATAATGCAAATTTTGATTATGGATTTTTAAACTACTCTTTTAACCATTTTGGTCTAGGTACTATAGGAAATCCCAAATTATGCTCTATAGATTTAGCTAAAAGAACTATAGAGTCTGAAAAATATGGATTAGCATATTTAAATGAGTCACTTGAATTAGGAGTTCAGACACATCATAGAGCATATAGTGATGCTTTAACAACAGCAAAACTATTAGATATTCTATTTTCTAATCTACCAAATTATATTAAAACTACAGATGAGTTACTTCAGTTTTCTATATCAAGTAAAAAAGAACGAACTAAAATTAACAATAAAAAATAAACTATTGAGAGATTTAATCTAAAGTTGTTATAATAGTAAAAAAAGTAAAAAGGAATAGTATGAGATACGATAAGATGGTTATTTCGGCTGTTGTATTAACAGTGTTAAATACAGGGTGCGTTAAACCAACAGAAGAGGTAAACAGTGTAAAAACTCCTGATGCTACAGTATATGATGAACAACCAAATTCTGTGGTCTATGAAGACTCTCAACCACAACAAATAATATATGCAGACCCTACAACAGGGAGTGCAGACAGTATCTATGGTAGTAGTGATAGTACTATTATTACACCAACCACAACAGATAGTTATCAACCAATATCAACAGGTACTCCAAGTGCTACAGACCATTATCAACCAACAGGTGGAGGTTATTCTGCTCCTGCACCTGCAAGTGGTGGAGCTTATGATGACCCATACTCATCTGGTGGAGGTGGAGGAGGATATAGTCCTGTAGATGACCCTTATGCTAGTAGTAGTGGGGGTGGAGCATCTAGTACATATTCTACAAATATACCTTATGGCTCTACACCACCAGCTCCATCTTATGGAGGTAGTAGTACCCATAAAGGTATTCAATTACAAGTAGCAGCATTAAAAGACTATTATGCAGCAGAAGAGTTTAGAAAAGGTTTAAGTTTAGACCCAAAATATAGCTCTTATGTAAAAAGAGGGGCTATGAATAAAGTTATTATTTCAGGTATTCCAACTAGAGCAGAGGCTAAAGCTTTAGCAGCTAGACAGTTCCCTGGTGCATTTATTGTAGGTGGATATGAAACAGGTTCATCTTATTCAGGTGGGTCATCATATTCAGCACCTGCGCCATCATATACTCCAAGCTATAGTTCACACTCATCAGGAAATACAAATAGTGGTATAGGTGTTCAAGTTGGAGCATTCTCTTCTAAATCTAAAGCAAGAGCAGTGGCACAAGAGAAAGCAGGTGGACAATATACAGCTGTTGTAAAAACAGCAAAAGTTAGAGGTAGAACAATGTATAAAGCAATTCTTTTAGGTTTTTCAAGTAGAGCCGATGCGAAAAGAGCTATAGCCTCTGGACGATTTGGTGACGCTTTTGTTGTAAGTGGAATTCACCCTTAGTAGTTTTATGAAAATAGCTCTAATTCAACAAAAGTCTTATAAAACAAAAGAGGAGACTATAAATAGAACTGTAGAGTATATAAAAGAGGCATCTTTAAATGGAGCTAAACTTGTAGTCTTACAAGAGCTTCATCAGAATGAATATTTTTGTCAAAGTGAAGATACTAAATTTTTTAAATATGCTTTATCTTGGAGAGATGATATTCTATTTTGGTCAAATATAGCAAAAGAGAATAAAGTAGTACTTATTACTTCTCTTTTTGAAGAGAGAACAGCAGGACTTTATCATAATACAGCAGTAGTTTTTGATAGCAATGGAGAAGTAGCAGGAAAATATAGAAAAATGCACATTCCAGATGACCCAGCTTTTTATGAAAAGTTCTACTTTACAGAGGGAGATTTAGGATTTGAGCCAATAGATACATCTATTGGGAGACTTGGAGTTTTAATCTGTTGGGACCAATGGTTTCCAGAAGCATCAAGACTTATGAGTCTAAAGGGTGCTGAAATACTTATATACCCTACTGCTATTGGTTGGTTTGATGAAGATAGTAGGGAGGAAAAAGATAGACAACTAGATAGTTGGATAACTATTCAGCGTTCACACGCTATAGCAAATGGAGTTTTTGTTATATCTTGTAATCGTATTGGATTTGAAAAAGATAGTTCAGAGGTTTTAAATGGCATAAGATTTTGGGGAAATAGTTTTGTTTGTGACCCACAAGGAGAACTTATAGCTCATGCAAATCATCAGTATGAGACTATACTTTATGCAAAAATAGATAAAAATAGAACAAAAGAGGTTAGAGATATATGGCCTTTTTTTAGAGATAGAAGAGTTGATAATTATGGTGAACTAATAAAAAGATATTGCGATTAGATTATTGATTGTAATCAATCTTTATGTTAGTTGTTGTATAATCACGCATAAATTTTTAAAGGAAAAATATGAGAAAAATGACAATATTATCAGTAGTAGCTACATCACTACTACTTATTGGTTGTGGTCAAGATAAGTCAGCAGAGACAAAAGCAGAACCTGTTAAAACTGAAACAGTGGCAGAGAAAGCTACAAAAGCTGTTGAAGCTGTAAAAGAGACTGCATCATCAGCTGTAGAAAAGACTACAGAAGTAGCTAAAGAGGCTACTAAAACTGTAACAGAAAAAGCTACAAAAGCTGTTGAAGCAACAAAAAAAGTAGCATCAGAAGCTGTAGCAAAAACAGCAGAAGTAGCTAAAGATGCAAAAGCAGCTGTAGTTGCAGCTACAACAGACGCTTCAAAAGCACCAGCATCTTATGGTAAATGTGCAGGTTGTCATGGTAAAGATGGAAAAATGAAAGCTCTTGGTAAATCTGAAGTTATTGCAGGTCAAGCAAAAGCTGATTTAGTTAAGAAAATTGGTGAATATAAAGCAGGTACAAGAAATGTAGCTGGTATGGGTGGACTTATGAAAGGTCAAGTAGTTACTCTTAGTGATGCTGATATTGATGCTATTGCTACTTATGTATCTGGATTAAAATAGCAGATATTAAAACTTCTCTTATTTGGGAAGTTTTAAATCATTAAATTTTACTATCTCTCCCTGTTTTAAACGGAGGATTATATCTGTTTTTATTTTTCTAATTAAATACCCCTTTTCAATTGAAGATAAACTATTATCAGTTACAATGCTTTTACTCTTATTATTATAGTATGTAATTAAAAAATTAATTAGCTCTTTTTTAAACTGTTTCTCATCTAAAATTTTATAAGTCTCATCAAGAATTAATCCTACTAAATTAGGCTCATCTTTATTATCATTAATAACAGTTTCAAGAAGAGAAGTATATTCTTTAAATAGAGATGGCTCAACTATGCTCAATAGCTTTTTAAGAAGTTTTTTATTTTGAGATACTGTTTTAATAATATTTAAAATTCCTATATTATCTTTTGGAAGAGTATTTAGCTCTGATTTTCTACTTTTTACCTTTTTTACTTCTGCTACAGAACCAAATAGGGTAGATGGAATATTTAAAATAGAAGCAGAGTAAGATATATAGGCTTCTCTAATAATAGGAGTTAGTTTATCTAAAAATTTTTTAATTTCTGTAAAAGCTATCTCTTTTTGACGAGGATTTTGTAAATCATAAGCTTTAGCCATCATTTCTATAGCAAAAGGTATAAGTTTTTGACCAGAATTTAAAAGATTTGCTACCTCTTGGACTTTACCATTAGCTATCATATCAGCAGGGTCAGCCCCATTTGGAAAGAGTACTATAGAGCCATCAAAACCTTTTTCACTTAACATTATAGATGCTTTAAGCCCTGCCATAACTCCTGCTTTATCTCCATCATAAGCTAAAATAATTTCAGGTTCACCTTTTCTTAAAAGTGGCAAATGTTCGGCAGTTAGTGCAGTTCCAAGAGTTGCTACTGCTGTATTAAATCCTGCTTGATGAAATAAGATTACATCTAAATAACCCTCACATATAATAATCTTTTTTTCTCTAAAAATATCTGTTTTAGCTTTAGAGTAACCGTATAGAAGTTGAGATTTATTAAATAGTTTAGTTTGAGGTGAATTTATATATTTTGCAGGGTGATTAGTAATAGTTCTTCCACCAAAGCCAACAATAGCACCACTTGCTGAATATATAGGAAAGGTTACTCTTTCAGTTAGTCTTGCATAGAAACTATTTTGATTATCTTTTTTTGCTATTATTCCTGCCTCTTTGGCTTCTTGAAGTGGCAAAAAATTAGCTGATAAAAAGTTTATTAATTCATAAGATTTCCCAATATATCCTATTCCAAATTTTTCTATTGATTGAGTACTAACTCCTCTTTTTTTAAGATAACTAGTTGCTATAGAGTTATTATTTAAATTTTTACTATACCACTCTTGAACCTGTTCTAATACTCTTCTTGTCTCAAGATAACTATTATCTCCTTTGGTATGAGTTAATGAAAAATTCATAATAGAGGCTATTTTTTCTAAGGCTTCAGGATAATTTAGTTTTTCATAATCTTGAACAAATTTAATTGCATCACCACCAACTTGGCAACTAAAACAGTGATAGATTTGCTTTGTGGGACTTACAACAAAACTGGGTGTTTTCTCTTCATGAAAAGGACAATTTGCTTTAAAGTTTGCACCACTCTTTTTTAGTTCAATATAATTTGATATAATATCAACAATGTCAATGCTATTTTTAAGTTGTTCTTCACTTGCTTTGTCTATCATAGGGAGTATTATATCAAATTCTAATATATTACTAATACTTTTGTGTCAGAATAGCAGTATAAATTTAATTAAGGATTTTTATGAGATTACTGTTTAGATTAATCATATTAACCATATTGGGCTTTTCTCAAACTATTAATGAACAGCTAAAAGAGTTAGAAAATGCCTCTCCACAAAGAAGAGTAGATTTAATGAACCATATTAAGGAGCAGTTAATTCTAATGAACCAACAAGAGAGAATGCAAACCATTCATAAATTAAGGGCTAAACTTCAACCTCAAAATCAGCAATTCCAACAACATGAAGATATACACCATATAGAAAATAGCCAAATAATAGAAAATAATATTCATACAGATAATATTCATCAAGAGGTTCATTCATATCAAGAGCATATAAAAGCTGTGGTAGTACATAGAGAAGAACAGCATATTCAAAATACACATCAAGAACCTATAAATCAACCAACTATTACAAATACTCATCAAGAACCTATAAATCAACCAACTATTACAAATACTCATCAAGAACCTATAAATCAACCAACTATTACAAATACTCATCAAGAGCCTATAAATCAACCAACTATTACAAATACTCATCAAGAGCCTATAAATCAACCAACCATTACAAATACCCATCAAGAACCTATAAATCAACCAACTATCACAAATACCCATCAAGAACCTATAAATCAACCAACTATTACAAATACTCATCAAGAACCTATAAATCAACCAACTATTACAAATACTCATCAAGAACCTATAAATCAACCAACCATTACAAATACCCATCAAGAACCTATAAATCAACCAACTATTACAAATACCCATCAAGAACCTATAAATCAACCAACTATTACAAATACTCATCAAGAGCCTATAAAAGAACCAAGTGTTACTGATACTCATCAAGAACAATCTACAATTCAATTTAATAATGGTAGGGGAAAATAAAATGTATAGATTACTAACACTTTTTTTAATATTGTCTATTTCTCTTATAGCATATAGTGATATGGATATGGATGGAGTTGAAGATAAAGATGACCAATGTCCAAATACCCCATTAACTGAATTAGTTGATTTAACAGGGTGTACTATAAAAAATCTAAAATCACCACACCATTTTGATATATCTTTGGGTAAAAACCATATAAGTAGTAGTGATGTAAAGATAGATACCTCATCTCTACAAGCAGATTATTACTATAAAAATATATCTTTACAATTATCTTCTTCTTATTTTAATAAGAGAGTATATGGTTCTAAAAAAAATGGTTGGAATGATACTTATTTAAATGGATATTATCAGCTAAGACCAACAACTAATCTACTTATTAGATTTGGTGGAGGAGTATCAATTCCGACTTATGATGCTAAAAATAATAAAGCAGATTATACTTTAGCCTCTTATGTAACTTATAATTATAAAAAACTATCTATTTTAGGAGGTTTAGGATATACCTTTATTGGTGATAAAGATAGTAATATCACAAGTTATAGTAATAGTAGTTTTTATAATATAGGTCTAGGTTACTATTTTACAAACTACTTATATAGTAGCATAAGTTACAATAGCTCATCTAGCATATATAAAAGTGGTGAAAATATAGAGACTCTTTCAATATATGGATATTATAAAATTAATAAACATTGGTTTATCAATATTAGTTATAGAGATGGATTAAGTGATATTGCAATGAAGCAAAGTGTAGGGATAAAAGTTGGTTACTACTGGTAAAAAGATAAAAATACTATTATTAGAAGATGATATTGATTTGGGTGAGACTATAGAGGAGATATTAGAACTAGAAGGGTATAGTGTAGTATGGGTAAAAGATGGGATTGAAGCATCAGAAGTTACATATAATGAAAAATTTGACCTATATATATTTGATATAAATGTTCCTGAATTTAATGGATTAGAGCTTTTAGAGGCATTAAGAGGTGCAGAGGATAGGACTGATACCATTTTTATTAGTGCTTTAGTTGATTTAGAGACTATATCACAAGCTTTTGATATTGGTGCAGATGATTATATAAAAAAGCCTTTTTTTCCAGAAGAGTTACTTATTCGTATAAGGGCTAAATTTAATCATAAGAATAAAAGTATATTCTATAAGAATATAAAATATTTTCCAAAAAGTGGTGAGATATACAGTAATGAAAAACCTATTAGACTTAGTAAAATGCAGATGGAACTATTTGATTTTTTTATTAAAAATATAGATAAGGTTGTTACAAAGGAGACTATTTTAGATACAACTTCTATTAAGAGTGTATCTGCCTTGCGTGTAGCATTAACTAAGTTAAAACAGACTATAGATTTTAATATTAAAAATATTCATGGAGTAGGATATATACTTGAAAAAGGTTGAGATAGAGTCTTTTTCTAAAAGTTTTTTGCTCTTTTTCTTCTCTATGACTCTTTTAGTTTTAGCACTATTTTATATTAATTATCAAAAAGAGTTACAAAATTTAGATAAAGAGCTTACTTCTTCTATGAATTTATGTAGTTATAGTTTAAATTGTAGTGAATTTAAAATTGATTTTATACCAAAAAATCAAAAATATACTTTTAGACTCTATAAAAATAGTAAAGAGATATATAGTCTATATCCAATAAAAGAGTCTAGTGACTTTTTTTTAAAAATATATATGAGTTATGAAAGTTACCAAAAGAGAGTATCTTTTTTACATAATGAATTAGCACTATATTTTTCTATTACATTTCTAGCAGTTATATTACTATCTACACTTTTTTCTTTTTATGCTCTTTATCCATTGCATCAAGCACTTCTTTTAACACGAGAATTTATTAAAGATATTCTACATGATTTTAATACACCAATTTCTACAATGAGACTAAATTTATCTCTACTTAAAAGAGAAATTGGAGATAATAGAAAGATAATAAGAGTAGAAAGAAGTATTGATAATATATTACTATTACAAGAAAATTTAAAACAGTATCTATTAAATCATAAAATGGAAATAGAGAAAATAGTTTTAAAAAAACTACTAGAAGAGAGAGTTAATATGATAGAGAGGAACTATCCTAATTTAAAATATTATATAGATATACCCTCAAATATAACTCTAAAAAATAGTAAAAAAGGGTTAATTAGAATTATAGATAATCTTATAAGTAATGCTTCAAAATATAATAGACCAAAAGGTGAGGTTAGAGTAGTCTATATAAAAGAAAAGAGTTTATTAAAAATAATAGATACAGGATATGGAATAGAAAAACCACATAAAGTTTTTGAACGATTTTATAAAGAACATGATAGAGGTGTAGGAATTGGACTTCATATCGTTAAAAAACTCTGTAATGAACTTAATATAAAAATTTCTATTGAAAGTAGATTAAATGTGGGTACAACTGTTTTATTAAAGCTTAACTAAAGTTTAAACTTAATATTATTTTAAGTGAGTATAAAATATTTAAATTAAAATATAGAATATAAAAAAATAATTATTAACATAAGCTGTTAATAATGTTAAGTAGGTTATACTCTTAAATCACTAGTTAAAAAAAAATATTAATTTTTTTGATATTGTTAAAATAGGAGATAATATGAGTAATCAAGAACAATATGTAACTATAACACATTATAAAGAGAGAGAGTTCTACTTTTTAAATTATGCAATTCAGACAGAAGATGGATTTATTGCAAAAGATATAGAGCAGTTTCATGAAAGTGATAAAATAAAATTTATAGAAAGAATTAGAAAACTTCAATCCAAATATCAAAATAATAATGTAGTATCTATCTCTTTAGTTGCAAATCAAATTGTAAGTCAAAATAATGATAAAAATAGAGCAACAGCTAAAATTTTTCAAGATACATTTGTTACACAAGATGAGATAGATGTGGGAGATATTCCAACAACTCTATACTTTTCTCCTTTTGCTATACTATATGAGCATTATAAAGATATGTTAAATGATAAATTAACACTCTTTATAGGATATTTTGATAGAAAGCTCTTTATGATGTTTGCAACAGATGATAAAATTCATCAAAGTTGGATAATAGGTACAAGAGGATTAACAGAAAAACAGATAGCTGAAAGAGTATATAAAAGTATGCAAGCTTATTATAAGATTTCATATAACTTTGCAGACCATATAGAGATGTTAGTTGCAGAAGAAAATCCAAAACTACTTAAATTTTTAAGAGAAGAGTTATCTTTACATATTGAACTAGCACAAAGCAATATTCATAATTTACTCCACTATATGGCAAGTAGTCAAGATATTGCTAAAAGTAGTTATATTAAATCATTTAAAAAAATTGAAATACCAAAACATACTCCAATAAAAGAGGATAAACCAAAAGAGATTAATAGTACAAGAGAGTATAAAAGAGAAAAACAAAATTTGAATGATATTAAAATAGATAATAGTGAAAAAGATTTTATAGGTAAAATTAAATCACTATTTTCATCTTCAAATGATACACAAAACTCATCTATATTAGCTACAATTTTACCACTACTTATTATTTTAGTAATAGGTACATTTTTTCATATAAAAAATAGTCAAATTTCCAATAAAATATATAAAAAAGATATTCAAATCTCTGCACATAAAACAAATATTCAACTAGCCAATATATCTAAAAATATATTTCAGTCAATGGGGAAAAATGGTGAATTAACAGAGGCTACTATATCTACAAAGGGTGTCGATTTAAAAGGTATAGTTTGGGGGATTGAACCACTAAAAAGTAGTTTAAAAAAACTTTATAGTAATGGAAAGTTTGCTATTAAACCATTAGAAAATTTTATGACAGAATTTTCATTTACATCAAATAAGTGAGAAAGAAGATGAGCAATAGATTAAAAAAAATATCACCAATTACAAAAATCTTCTTTATATTCTCTATATTAGTACTATTTTTATGGGTAGTGCCTACTGCAATATCATACTATAAAAATAAAAATATTTATGCTCAAAAGGTATCTCAATTAGAAAAGCTTGATAGTCGTGAAATTCCAGCCGATGTAAAGCCTTTTCATTCAGAGGTATTTAAAACAGATGCAAAAAACTATTTTGATAATATTGAAATAGTATCTATTCCAAATAATGAGTATAATATAACTATAGCATTTAATATAGATAAGTTACCAAAATTTTATAACTTTTTAAAAAATATATCTTTAAATTATAAGATTTCTCTTGAAGATAAACTATTATATAAAGATAAAGATAAAGAAAAGAAAATAAAGGTTAATATGATTGTAAAACCGTATTAGGAATTTCATATTAGGGTGTTTTTTCGACACCCTAGATTGAAATATAGATTGTTCCCATGTGGTATTTATTAGTCTCCAAAAATAGATTTAGTCCCATATAGTACAAAATAGACCAAAACCCAAAGCCGAAAATCAATCTCGCCTAAAAAACACTCCACATACTTAAAATCTTACCTTGTAAAAAGGGGATACTTAAAAACTCTCTAAAGAAAAGGGGTTCTTCCTCCTCTTTTTTTGGTATAATAT
>JAMOOP010000092.1 GCA_027065385.1 Campylobacteraceae bacterium
CAAAAAAGAATCTATAAAATTTATTCTTGAAGACTATTACAGGGTTGCCTGACTATAACTTTTTTTTATAATTAGTTATAGTTACAGCTAGAACATTGTTTATTTTGTGCTAGTTTTGGTGACTCTTGTGGTAAAATAGTAGAGTTTGAAAACGAAGAGATAGAAAAAATTCAACAAACAGTTGCAAAAGAAAATGGTTTTAAACTTACCGACCATCTTATGCAACTTTATGGTATTTGTCGTGAGTGTCAAGCAAAGGAATAGAACGCTTTTTTGATTAAAAGAGATAACCCAATTGAAAAATAATTCTCTGTTTTTCTAGTGG
Source organism: Campylobacteraceae bacterium (assembly GCA_027065385.1). Lineage (GTDB taxonomy): Bacteria > Campylobacterota > Campylobacteria > Campylobacterales > Sulfurovaceae > UBA1140. The sequence continues at coordinate 326 of JAMOOP010000092.1, forward strand.
TTGATAGGTTGGGAAGAGTTAGAGAGTTTATTCCCACTAAAAATAGTGGGGTTATAAATGGTATGATTTTACTTAAAATTTAGAATTTATCTCCTAATATTAAATCACTAGCTAACTTTTTAGCCCCCTTAAAATCAGATTTTCCACTCCCTAATTTTGGAATTAAATCTACTTTAAAGTAGTGAGTTGGAGTATATAGAGGGTTTAGTTTAAGGGCTTTTATCTCTTTTTTTAATATATCTAAACTTTTAGTTCCTGCTAAGAATAGTATTATCTTTTCACCTTTTTTACTATCTTTTATGGCTGTAATAGCTATTTCACTCTCCTCATCTAGTAGTTTTTCAAACTCCTGTTCTATAAGTCCTAAACTTACCATCTCTCCTGCTATTTTAGCAAATCTACTATATCTATCTACAATAGTTACAAATCCATCTTCATCAATATGCCCTTTATCTCCTGTTATATACCATCTAATACCATCTATCTCTTTTATAACCTCTTTTGTCTTTTCCTCATTTTTTAAATATCCTTTCATAACTTGTGTTCCACCAATTAACATCATTCCATCTTCTCCAATAGGAAGAGGTTTAAAGGTATCGGGGTCAACAATTATAAAACTACTTCCAGGTAGAGGCAGTCCAATAGTTCCCTCTCTGTTTCCTATTTGTATATGATAATCATTTGGGTCAATAGCATCATGTAGATTACAACTCGCAACTGGTGTGGTCTCTGTTGTTCCATATCCTTCTAAAATAGTCTTTCCAAATCTCTGTTTAAATAGCTCCCCTACCTCTTTTGGTAACTTTTCAGCTCCTGCTATTACCATTCTTAAACTATCAAACATAAGTGGGTGTATTTTTCTATTTCTTGCATATAATCTATAGAATGTAGCAGTCGCAAATAAAATTGTAGCTTTATATTTTACAGCTAGTTTTGCAATTCCTAATCCATCAGTTGGGTCTGGGTGGCAAACAACTGGAACTCCCTCTATTAGTGGGAAAAGTGTAGTAACAGTTAATCCAAAAGAATGAAAAATTGGCAGAGTTCCAAGCATTACATCTTGTTCTGTTGGATTTAAAACAGTAGCAATCTGTTTAATATTTCCCATAACATTAATATGAGTTAACTCTATCCCTTTTGGAGTTCCTTCACTTCCACTAGAGAACATAATAACTGCTGTATCGGAGGTTTTTACACTTTTTATAAATAGTAGGCTAAGTAGTTTTGTTGGTAGAAATTTAGCTATTAGAAATGTTCTAAGCTGTTTTAATTTACCCATTTTAGCCTTTAACTCCTCTAAATATATAACCTCCATACCCTCTAAAACATTATCTAAATCAAATCCTTTAGCTTTTAATCTATTAACAAACTGTTTTGAGGTAATAATATATTTTATTTCGGCTAACTCTATCATCTTTTTTAGGCTTTTTGTTCCACTGGAGTAGTTTAGATTTATAATAGTTTTACCTAAACTAAGAGTTGCCATATTAGCAATAGAGCCACCTGCACTTGTAGGCACTATAAGCCCAATATTCTTTTCATCCCCTAAAATCTTTTTAAACTCACTTCTCATAAGTAAAACTGCTGTTATAAATCTATATCCATTAAGTTTTACTCCTATTGAGTCAGCAATAGATAGCTCTGCTCCCACCTCTTTAGCCTCTTTTATCCAAGCTTTTGGAATAGTTGGTAATCTTTTACTATATGAGTGCCATGATAGAATTGATAATTTAAATACCTCCTCTTTAACTTCAACTGCACTACTTTTTATACTCATCTGTTTTCCAAATGTAACCCCAATATCTCTAAGCCGTCTTCTTTTCATTTTAGCAGAAGCGTGAGAAAACTCACCCTCCCATAAACCCCTTAAATAAAAAGGTACAATAATAGCTCCTCTATTTACATCAGCCGTAGCAAATTCAAAACCTCTTTGAAACTTTCCTAAATGTCCTGTCCTAGATAGTGTTCCCTCTGGAAATAGTGCTACAGTTTCACCATTATTAAGTGCTTTTGAGACTAATGAAAGTGCTTTTTTACCTCCACGAGTTGATATTGGTATTGCTCCAAAAAATTTTAAAATAGGTCTAAAATACCAAATATTATAATATTGTCTATCTATTACAAATCGTATCTGTTTAGGATAAGCTATTTGTAAAAATGCCCAATCTAAAAATGATATATGATTTCCAAGTAGAAGTACACCCTTACTTGATTTTAGATTATCTAACCCCTCAACACTCACTCTATATCTAAGTCCAAATAAAGCTCTTACTACAAATCTAACCATAGATTGAGGGAGTTTTATAAGTGTATAGATAAAACCAATAGTTGCTATTATCATGGCTAAAGTAAAGAGTCCTTTACTTGAAAAGCCAATATAAGCAAAGAGTGCTGAAAGTATTAAAAATATAAACATAGATACATTTTGCATAAAATTACTTCCTGCTAAAACTTTACCCATCATTCTCTTTGGAGTAGCAAATTGAATTAAGGTATTAAGAGGAACAATAAACAATCCTGAAGAGAACCCATAAAAGAAAAATAGAACCCCTAAAGCAACTAATGATTTTAGACTAGATATAAAAAAGAGTGAAATAGCAATACCAAAAGCACCAATAGGAATAATTCCAGTTTCTATATATCTTCTACTAACTCTTCCAACAAAAAGAGAACCTGCAACTATTCCTAAACCTGATATAGATAAAAGTCCTTGTGCTATAACAGTGTTTTCAACTCCCATATTCTCTTTTAAATACTCACCAAAAATAGCTACAACAAGTTGAGATATACCCCAAAATATAGAAAGCCCAATAATACTAAGCCAAACAGTCTGATTTCTCTTAATAACTCTAAGATTTCCTCTTAGATAAGTTAGATTTGCATACTTTTTAGGTTTAAATCTCATACTCTGCTTAATCTCTACTCTTTTGATAAGGTAAAGAGATAGAAGAAACTCTAAAATAGAAGCACCAATTAAAGCAAAACCTAAGGGGTATATAGTTTGGAGTATTTCAGCTTTATCTTTAGTTTGATTATCAAGTAGATTTTCAAAAAAGATAGAATAAATAACAGCTCCTGCTAATATGGATATAATTGTAACAGATTGCACCATAGCATTTGCCTCTGTTAACTTCTCATTTCCTACCATCTCTTTAATAAGACCATATTTAGCAGGTGAATATATTGCACTTTGAGCTGCTAAAATAAATGTCATAGCAAAAGCAAACCAAAACCACCCCATAATATAAGAGAATAGTATAAGTGAGGTAATTCCAACAGCTAAAAGTGAAGCTACTCTTATTATTTGAACCTTTGGATATTTATCACTTAAAAATCCAGCAGGAGAGAATAGAAATATAAAAGGTAATAAAATTAAAGCATTTACTATAGCTGTTAATATAATAAGCTCACTTCCATCATAAGCTTTAAAAATAGTATTTTGAAGTATTATTTTATGTCCTAAATCGGTCATTGCATTTAAAAAAACAATAAATATATAGGGGGTAAATCCTCCTATTTTAAATAACTGTTTCACTTGTTATCTCCTATAATTTTTTATTTTTTATATAGTATTTCTCTTTCTTAACACAGATGAGAAATACTTATATTTTAATTCTTTTTTCTTTAAGAAGATAAATATTTTTTATTTTCTATAAAACTTTTTATATGATTTAAAATAAACCTCATATATTCTATTGATTCATTTTTTATTTCTTCTAAATCAGAAATAAAATAACTTTCTCCACATTTATTAAATGATTCATCTCCATGAGCTAGATTGTTTCTTTGAGTTTTAATAGTTAATAAATGTTCTTTCTTTATATTTGTATTATTTTCTAATTCAATACCATACTTTTTATTAATTCTATTTATCTCTCTAGCATCAATATTGCCTGAAATATCATCATTTTTTCTTTTCTTTTCATTTGTATAAAATTTTATTTCAATTACATCTCCTGCTATATTATCAATTATATTCATAATATATTCAGATTTTTTAATATTTTTAGGAATTTCCATATTTTCAAAATTTTTATATTTTTTCTCTAGCCATATTCTTTTAATTTCAGGAATTACTTTTGTATAAGTCAAGCTATTATTTGTTATATCAATATAAATTTTTTCTAAGGCATTTTTAAAGGAAGATTCAATTAAATTATAAAGTAATAAAAATAAATTTGCTTTTAATACATTATAAACAGTTTGTGATACTTTTATTGTTTTTGTTTTATCAAAATCTTCTTTTAAATGTGTTGTTGTTTTAATAAAAGAAAAATATTCATCTATTTCCTCAACTTTTAATTCAAAATCTAAAATTACACTTTGCATCTATTTACCTAAAAGTTTATCTTTTACATAATTAGTTCGTCCTATCAATTTGAGCTTATTATTCGCTGCATCAGAGCGAGTATGAGTTTTAAATTCATCAGATTCTAACCAATCCGTATCTACTCTATCTAAATTAGGATTTTCCAATAGAGCTAGATGAACTCCAACAGATATAGCTTCAAATCTTACACGAGGAGTTGATTTTGCATTTTTTGATTTAGAGAAACCATTTTTAAAATTTTTCTCAACAAACTTTAACATTGATATAAAATTATTCTGCATTATCTTTTTTTCTTTATCTGTAAAATTATCTTTTTTATCTTTAATATATTTTTTAATAAATGGAGCAACATGTCCTTTATATTCTTCTCTTTTTTCTGAATAAGCAAAAAATCTTAATACCATTTGTTGTGGTTCTTCTCTCAGAGTTCTTTTTTCACTTATGGGACATAATTTTTTAAATAATTCATTATTTGCACATTCTGTAATAAAATCATAAAATTTACCACTATATGAACCCTTTAACACCTCTATTTGTTTTAATTCATCACTTCCTGTATTTATTCTTTCAAAGAGGTCAAATCTAGCTTGTGAGTCTGTCTTTTCACCAAGAGCAATCATTTTTAAACTTTTTTTTCTAATTCTTCGTTGTCTAATAATTGTCAAATCTTTAAAATAAAAATCATTTAATTTAATTAGTTTTTCTAGTTCTTGAAGTCGTAATTCATTAGATAAAAAAGCATGTAATGTTCTAATTCTTTGAGAACCATCTACTATTTCATATCTTCCATCTACATCAGCAAAAAATATATAAGGTATTGGAATACCTAATATAATAGATTCAATAAATTTTGATTGTCTTTTTTCTGACCAAACAAATTCTCTTTGATAATCAGGAATATATATTTCATTCTCATCATCTTCCTCTCCATCTTCATATTGTTGAAGGATAACTTCAATTGGATATTCTACAGTACTATAATCATAGTTTTTAATTTTTTCTAAAATTTCTTGTTCAGCATTCTCTTTATCTTTTTCTGTAATATTTTTAATATCATTCTTCAATTTTGCCATTATCTAGTTCCTTTAAATGTTTTATAATACTAAGTCCTATTACTTCCCCTAATTTAGGAGGTACAGCATTGCCAATTTGTTTAGATACTTGTGTAAATTTTAAATTTTTAGCACTACTAGCAAATTTATACTCCATTGGAAATGTTTGCAATATTCCTGCTTCTCTTAAAGATATTGCTCTATCCTGCTCAGGGTGTCCAAATCTTCCATTTCCTATACCTGTACAAAAAGTAGTCATAGTAGGAGCTGGTTCATTCCAACTCATTCGTCCATAAACACTACCATAACTTTTTCCCTTATCTTTTTTGTGGCAATCTAGTTTTAACTCTTCATCCCAATCTCTTTTCCAACTTCCACCTTGTTTTGATTGTCTTATTCTTTTTAAATTTTTATCAGATAACTTTGAAGCTCTATGAATAAAATCTATTTCAGAACTCTCTCCAGATTTTATTTTTTCTAAATTACCAATAGCATCTTTTACTGTTATATAATTGTTTTTAGTATGTGTTGGTTCGATTAACTTAATCTCTCCCATTTTAGAAGCCAATAAAACTAATCTTTTTCTCTTTTGTGGAATGCCATAATCAGGAGAATAGACTATTTTATACCAAATAAAATATCTTTCATTTTTTAATTCATCAATAAAATTTTTAAAAACAGGCTCTTTTTTAAAATTTAAAAGATTAGGTACATTTTCCATTGATACTATTTCTGGTTTTGTCTCTTTTATTAATCTAGCAAATTGATAAAGTAGTTGCCATCTTTGGTCTTTATATTTCTTCTTCTTTATAGTATATGTGGAAAAAGGTTGGCATGGAGCACAGCCTACCAAAATTTTAATATCATTTTTATTATAAAATTTTTCTATATCCTGAGATTTAATTTCTTTTATATCTTTATGTATAAATGTAGCATTACAATTTGTTTCAAAAGCATATTTGCAACTTTTATCAATATCAATACCCATTTTAATGGTAATCCCTGCTTTTTTAAGCCCATAAGAAAGCCCACCAATACCACAAAACAAGTCAATAGCTGAAATATTTTTATTTTGCATTAAGCTTTCCTTATATTATTTTTTGTTAATTATAGCAAATATTTTATTAATATAATTGTAATCTTTCTGTAAATATTATTTCTAAATATATTTCTATACAATAATTTAATGATATTTCCCTCTATAATTAAAATTATAATTTTTATCAATGGATAATGTAATTTATTCATTAATAACTTTAGCTTAGATATCTTTTATCTTCAAAGAGTTGCTCAAAGTGTGGTACTATAAAAGATAATTTAAAACTAAGTGAAAGAGTATATAATTGTACTTCATGTAACTTAGTCATTGATAGAGACTTAAATGCAAGTCTAAATATCAATGGTTGGCGATGATAGGTTTAAGCGACAACTAAAACATAAAACAATAGTGGAGAAGTTTTGTTAAAGACTATGTTAAGCTGTAACAAGTTTTTTGCTAATTTTTACTAAGTTTGCATAGATTTTTATGAATGGACAATAATGAATATTATAGAAGGTAATTTAACTGTTAATAAAAGTAAAAAAGTAGCAATTATTAACGCAAGATTTAACCACTTTATAACAGATAGATTAGTAGAGGGTGCAAAAGATGCCTATATTAGACATGGAGGAGATGAGAAAGATTTAGATTTAATCTTAGTCCCAGGTGCATTTGAGATACCATTTGCATTAGATAAAGCACTCTCTAGTGGAAAGTATGATGCAGTATGTTGTGTAGGTGCTGTAATTCGTGGTGCTACTCCACACTTTGATTATGTATCGGCAGAGGCTACAAAAGGTGTTGCTAATATGGCACTAAAATATGGTAAACCTGTAACTTTTGGAGTATTAACCGTTGATAGTATTGAACAAGCAATCGAAAGAGCTGGAACAAAAGCAGGAAATAAAGGTGGTGAAGCGATGGTTAGCTTAATTGAAATTATAAATCTATATGAGAGTATGGAAAATGGCAACTAGACATCAAGCTAGAACAGCAGTTGTAGGACTTCTATACGCTTATGATTTGGGAAATAGAAATATATCTAAATTTTCAGATGAGATATTAGAAGAGGATAAAATCCGAAATAGACAAAGAGAGTTTTCACATAACCTTTTTGATGGAACAATTAAAAACTTAGAACTTATAGACAAAGAGATAAAAAAACATCTAAAAGATTGGGACTATGACTCTATTGGAAAAGTTGAAAAGGCTATTATGCGTTTAGGTGCTTATGAGATTATGATAGAAGGAGTTGATAAGAGAATTATTATCAATGAAGCAATAGAGTTAGCAAAAGCTCTAGCAGATGATAAAGCACCAAAATTTATTAATGCTGTTTTAGATGCAATTAATAAATAAAACCTTAAGATAATCCCCCTCTTTAAATTTAGGGGATACTCTAAAATCTTTAGGTAGAGAGAAAGATTTTTCTATTTTATATTTTCTATTTGACTCTTTAAATGCTCTATCTATAAATAATTTGAATTTATTCATATTAAAATTTGAATAGTTTGTAGAGGCTACTATAGTTCCTCCTTTATTTGTAATATTTACAATATCTTTTAAGAGTTTTACATAATCTTTGGCTACAGAAAATGTATGTTTTTTTGACCGTGCAAAACTTGGTGGGTCAACAATCACCATATCAAATTTTATATCTTTTCTAATGGTATATTTAAAATAGCTAAATACATCTTGGACTATAATATCTTGTTTTTCTATATCTATATTATTTATATTAAATTGCTCTTTTGTTTTAGATAGACTTCTTTTTGCTAAATCTACACTTGTAGTTTTTTTTGCACCTCCTAGTGAGGCAAAAACAGAAAAAGCTCCTGTATAAGAGAATGTATTTAATACACTTTTATCTTTTGCATATTTATCTCTAATGGTTTTTCTAACCTCTCTTTGGTCTAAAAATAGACCTACCATTGCACCATCATCTAAATATATAGCAAAATTTACACTGTTTTCTTTTATTATTATTGGAGACGGGGCTTCTTTACCACATATAAAGTCTGTTGTATCATCTATATATTGACCTTTTGAGTCAAATCTTTTTTTCTGATATATTCCTTTATACTTAACTTGTGATTTAAGTGCATTTAAAATATCATCTTTAAATCTATAGATACCTAAACTATACCAAGTTATCATATAGAAGCTATTAAAATAGTCAATAGTTAAGCCACCAACTCCATCACCCTCACTATTAAAAAGTCTAAATGCTGTTGTTGTTTTATCTTTAAAAAAGCTTTCTCTATATTTAATAGCATTTGATATTTTATGACTAAAATAGGGTTTATCTATTTTTTCTTTTTCATTAAGAGTAAGAACCCAACCATACCCTTTATTCTGTTTTCCATAATACCCTTTAGCAATAAATCTTTTTTTACTATCTAAAAGATTAACTATAGTACCCTCTTTAGTTATATTATTCCAACTCTTTACAGACTCTTTTTCTAAAAGTGGATAGCCATTTAGATACTTTTTTAAATATTTTTGATTTATTGTTAAATTTACTCTTTTTTGCATAATATACTATTCTCCATTTTCTGCCACATTATAGCAAAAATGGAGATTATATATGATTTTTTATTTTAAAATCGCCTCTTTTAATTTCTCTTTGGTTATTAAATCTTCATTATATTTAATAACAATTAATTTCTCTGTATCATTAATATACCACTCTACACAGCCGTTCTACAAAACTTACTCAAACTTACCTATAGTTAGGTTTGTATGAAATTTGCTTCCTGTTTCAATGATACTGGTTAAAGTTAGAAGTCCAGCTCCTAAATTCATTGCCGTTATCTCCACAGGCG
>JAMOOP010000093.1 GCA_027065385.1 Campylobacteraceae bacterium
TTTTTATATTGGATACTTTGTAGTATAATTTCTATGATTCTTAGTTGTGTGAGCATACATTCTAAGAATCATCTTTTTCTTTAAACTATTCTTAATCCTTTATATTTTTTGTCTAAAGTGTAGATATAATATCAATCCACCATATATATAGCAATTTCAGGCTGGTGGTCACTAAAAAGTTTTTAGTGAAATTCAAAAAAATATCGAAAATCCTTGATATGCATGATAAAAAATCATATTGAGCGATAATACAGCAGTAGTTGTTAGTTTTACTTATGTATTTTTATAAGTTTAGCAATAATAATTTATGAAAATAACTAAAATAGTAGAATTCATGTATTAAATAACAATTACCTTAAGCCACAATAGTTTGGCTACGACACCTTAACTGCCAATTCCTATAAAGGAAAGTTATTTTATTGGTTTAATAATAGCTAGTGAGGCGAAACCAAAGTAGATGGAAGATTATTGTATCATAGATTAAAAACCATTTTTGATATTTTTGTGGTTTCTATGATTTTCCATTGAAAAAGATACTATTCTATATTTACCACTCATTTCTAAAATGGCTCCTTTAGCACTCTTAAGAGATATATCTAAAGATTTCACACTCTTTTGGAGTGTTGCCAAATTTTGCTTTTGCTACACCATTAATAAACGGTATAAATATATTAATACATCTACTAAAAAATGATATTTAAAGTAAAAAGATGATAAATAATCATAAAGATATTAGTTATAAACAAATATAATTTAAAAAAATAAAAAAGGATAAAAATTATGAGAAAAACACTTTTTTCATTAGTAGCACTATTTTCTATGGCAAATGCAGGAGGTTGTCTTTTAACCCAAGCAGATGATTTAAATATTAGTTGGAAAGCCTATAAAACATTTGCAAAATTAGGTGTTGGTGGGAAATTTACAGATGTAAAATATACTCCCAATAAAAAAGAGGGTAAAAACTTTAAAGAGCTATTTATTGGTTCAAAAGTATCTATTGATATATCTAAAATAGATACCAAAAATGCAGGAAGAGATAAAACTTTAGTATCTATGTTTTTTGGTAAGCTTAAAGGTAAAACTATAGAAGGTGTTATTAAAAATATAGAGGCAGATAAACCTGTAAATGGTAAAAGAGTATATCATGGTATTGTTGATGTTATGTTAACCATGAATGAGAAAACAATTACAATTCCTATGAAATATAACTACAGTAAAGATGGAATATTTAAAGCAAAAGGGACTATTGACCTATTTGATTTTAAAGCAAAAGATGCACTAAGTAGCATTAATAAAAGCTGTTACGATTTACATAAAGGTAAAACTTGGAATGATGTAACTATTGAGTTTGCTACTACTGTTAAAGCATCTCTTTGTAATGTAAAAATAGAAAGTAAAAAGGGAGTAGATGAGAGCAAAAGAGATAACAATAACTCTAAATAGTCTAATTGAAGCACAAATACCAGTCTTTATATGGGGAAGCCCTGGGATTGGTAAATCATCTATTGTTAAACAGATAGCTAAAGATAAAAATTTAGAGTTTGTTGATTTGCGTTTGTCTCTACTTGACCCAACAGATTTAAAAGGTATTCCATTTTTTGATAAAGATAATAATCAAGCATTATGGGCATCTCCTAATTTTTTACCAAAAAAGCCAAACTCAAAAGGTATTCTATTTTTAGATGAGATAAATACAGCACCACCATCAGTTCAAGCATCTGCATATCAATTAATTCTTGATAGAAAAGTGGGAGATTATGAACTACCTAGTGGTTGGAGTATAGTATCAGCTGGAAATAATGAGAGTGATAGAGGTGTAGTATATCGTATGCCACCACCACTATCTAACCGTTTTGTTCATCTAAATATGGAAGTTAGCTTCGAAGATTGGAAAATATGGGCATATAAAAATAGCATAGATAGTTCAATTATATCATTTTTACACTACGATAGCGAAAAACTTTTTGTTTTTGACCCAACTAAAAATGAAAAAAGCTTTCCAACGCCTAGGTCTTGGGAGTATGTAGATAAAATCTTATTATCTAAACTAGATAACTCTCTACTGCTAGAGACCGTATCAGGAGCTGTTGGAAATGAAAGTGCTATAGCCTTTATAGCATTTAGAAAAGTTATGAATAGACTTCCTAATATAGATAATATTTTAGAGGGAAAAGAGGTTGAAGTAGAGCATAATAGTCAAATCTTATTTGCACTAATTGCAGGAATTATATCATCTCTTAAAAATAATAGTTCTAAAATTAAAATAGATAATACTCTAAGATTTTCTTTGAGTCTGCCTAAAGAGTTTTCTGTTATGTTAGTTAAAGATATGCAACAAAATAGTATTAATGTAGAGAGTTCATCTTTTTGGAATAGTTGGGTTGATGAGTTTGCTTATCTATTAAGTTGATTTACAGTAGAATTATTATAATCTATACAAAAAAATAAAATAAGGTGAGATTATGAAAAAGGTATTTATACTAATAGTATTGGTTTTAATAACTACTATAAATGCAAAGGATACTAACTCTACAGAGCATAATAGAAGTCAAAAAGAGGATATAATTAAAAAACAAGTCCAAGAACAGATAAAAAGGGAGGAGAAATATGCAAAAGAACAGATATTTTATCAAGGAAGTGATTATAATCTATCTTCTTCTGAAGTAAATGAAAAATCTTTAGAATCCATAAAAACAATTGAACCAGATTATGACTTTAATATGGACGATGCTTATAGTGATGAGCAATAGATAGAGTTATACTCTATCTAAATTACTATAAAATATATCTAGTAGTATCTTCACTATCAACTAGTTTTTCTAGCTTCTCTTCTATAAGTGCTTCATCAACAATAACCTCTTGCCCCTTATACTCATCTGCATTAAAACTAATATCTTCAACTATTTTTTCCATAATAGTATGAAGTCTTCTAGCTCCAATATCTTCTGTTTTTTCATTAGCTAAAGCTGAATAGTTTGCTATACTTCGTAAAGCCTCTTCTTGGAAAGTTAATTCAACTCCTTCAACACCTAAAAGTGCTTTATACTGCTTTATAAGAGAGTTTTTAGGCTCTGTTAAAATTCTATATAGAGACTCGGCATCTAAGCTATCTAACTCTACTCTTAAAGGAAATCTACCTTGAAGTTCTGGAATAAGGTCGCTTGGTTTACTTAAATGAAATGCTCCTGCTGAAATAAATAGTATATGGTCAGTTTTTACCATACCAATTCTAGTCTGAACATTTGAACCCTCTACAATAGGAAGTAGGTCTCTTTGAACTCCCTCTTTACTGGGGTCCTGTCTTGAATTTGAGTTTGCAGGAACTGCAATTTTGTCTATCTCATCAATAAATACTATTCCACCCTCTTCTATCTTTTTAATAGCTAAATCTTTTAGTTTCTCTTCATCAAAAAGTTCACTACTTGCCTCTTGTGCTAAGATTTTTTTAGCCTCTTTTACTGTTACCTCTTTTTTCTTACCTTTTTTATTAAGTCCTCCAATAACTTTAATAATAGACTCTTGCACATTTGCCATCTCTGGAGGAACATTTCCTGCACTAGTTACATCAATAGTTGGAGCTGGAAGTTCAACCTCTATTTTTAAGTGGTCTAATTCTCCTTTTTCAAACTTTTTTTGCATTTTAGCAAATGAGTTTTCATAATCTCTCTGTTTTATCTCACTTGCACCTGCTGGAAGTGGTGGGAGGAGTTTTTCTATAATTTTATTTTCGATATAAGCTTCAATCTTCTCTTGATTTAACTCATTTTGTTCTTCTCTTACTAATGAAAGTGAATGAGCTGAAAGGTCTCTTATCATAGACTCTACATCTCTACCTACAAAACCAACTTCTGTATATTTACTAGCCTCTACCTTTACAAAAGGTAATCTCATCATAGTAGATAGTCGTCTTGCTATCTCTGTTTTTCCTACACCTGTACTTCCTATCATTAGGATATTTTTGGGCATAACATCTTTTTGTAAATCTTCACTAAGTTGCATTCGTCTATATCTATTTCTTAAAGCTACTGCTATTGTTTTTTTAGCATTTGTCTGCCCTATTACATATTTATCTAAAAACGAAACAATCTCTTTTGGTGTAAGATTTGTTGACACTGTGTTACTCAATTAAAGCTCCAATATTTTAATATTTGTATTTGTATATATGCAAAGTTCCCCTGCGATTTTAAGACTCTCTTCTACTAACTCTCTAGCCTCTAAAGAGGCATGTCTATCTAAAGCCCTAGCTGAAGATAGGGCATAGTTTCCACCACTACCAATAGATGCTATTTTCCCATCTTCTGGTTCAACTACATCTCCTGTTCCTGATAGTATAAAAATATGCTTTTTATTTAAAACAAGCATCATAGCTTCAAGCTGTCTTAGGTGTTTATCTTTTCTCCACATTTTAGAAAACTCTATTACAGATTTCAGTAAATCACCCTTTTTCTCATTTAAGATAGTCTCAAACATATCAAAAAGATTAAAAGCATCTGCTGTACTTCCTGCAAAACCTGCTAATATCTCTCCATGATAGAGAGTTCTAATCTTAGTGGCATTTCCTTTTAAAATGGTATCTCCAAAAGTTACCTGCCCATCACCACCAATAACAGCATTTTTTTCACCCTTATAGGCTAGTATTGTTGTTGCATCAAACACTAACTACTCTCCTACAACTTCAAGACTCATTATTGCATGAATTCCATGACCCAACTTAATATCTATTTTAAATTGACCTGTTGTCTTAATAGGTTTTTTTAGCTCAATATGTTTTTTATCAATAGTAATATTTAACTGCTCATCTATAGCCTTTGATATATCATCTTTTTTTACAGAGCCTTGAATTCCAACTGGAGCTAATTTTTTAGTAATAGTTACCTTTTTATCCTCTAATATAGCTTTCTCTTTTTTAAATCGTTCTATCTCTTCGGCTAACTCTTTAGCAATTCTAGCCTGTTCTGCCTTCCAATTCTCTACAATAGTAGGAGTTGCTAATTTTGCCATGCCCTTAGCAATTAGAAAGTTCTGCCCATAACCATCTTTTACCTCTTTAATTTCGCCTTTTTTACCTAAACTTTTTACATCTTTTATAAGTAATACTTTCATTTATTAATCCTTTTAAATAAATTATTCTTTTTTTGTAATTTATAATTTTAGCAAGTTTTGTTTAGAGATGGGATATAATCATAAGAATATTTATTTAATTTATTTTTCAACATTAAATGTTATTTAAAATTAATAAATATTATTATATAATGGTTATTATGAAAAGATTACTCTATTACTCATCGAAAAAAATATTCTCACCAGATGTTAGACGAAAAATTATAAAAAAGTTATACTACTCTATGCCTAAAATAGTAGTAACTATATTAATGCTCTCTATTCTATTTTTCTATCTATTTAAATCAGAAGTGCAGAATAATGTGATGTTACTTGCTTGGATAGTTATAATAAATATAATAAACTTTATATTTATATATGACTATCTACACTATAAGCTTTTTTATCAAAAAAGAAGTGAAGAGAAATATAAAAAGGCAAAAAAGAGATTAAAACTAAAAGAGAGAAAACTAAAACTACTACTATCACAAGCACCAATAGGTATATTTTATTATGATGAAAATTTGAGAATTCTTAACTATAATAAGATTTTCTATCAAATATTCGGTTTAGAGACCAATTTAAGAGGATTTAATTTAAATAATTTAACAGATAAAAATGCTGTAGAGGTTATGAAAAGTGTACTTGTAGATAAAACCTCTAAAAACTATGTTGGCTCTTATGATTTTACTTTTCAAGATAAAACTCTTTGGGCAGAACTTAGATGTTCTGCTCTTGTTGATGAGAAAGGTAATGTTATAGGAGGTGTAGGGATATTAGAAGATAAAACCACAGAGCATGAAGCGTATAAAAAAATAAACTATATCTCACTACATGACTCATTAACCAGACTTCCAAATAGAAGACACTATAAAGATTTTATGCAAAAACTTGTAAATAGTAGTAAAAATCAGGAATATTTTTCTATACTATTTTATATGGACTTAAACCACTTTAAACAGATTAATGACACATTTGGACACTCTGTTGGAGATAAACTTCTTATTGAAGTTGCTAATAGATTTAAATCATTAGATATAAAAGATGGACATCTAAGCCGTTTAGGTGGTGATGAGTTTACTTTAGCTGTACCATTTGTATCTAAAAGTGAAGAAGAGGTAAAAGATAAAGCAAAAAAGATTGCAACTAGAATTAAAGAGCTATTTTATAAAGTTTTTGAGATAGAGGGGTTAAATCTATATATGACATCTAGTATTGGTATAGTACTTATTCAACCAAAAACAGACAATATAGATACAATTATTCGTCAAGCTGACATGGCAATGTATCAGACAAAAAGAGATGGACAAGATAATATTAAGTTCTATAACCATACACTAGATTTAGAAAGACAAGAGTTAACAGCTCTACAACAAGATTTAAATCATGCTATAGATAATGGAGAACTAGAACTATATTATCAACCAATAGTAATGATAGAAAATGATAAACTAAATGCTGTAGAGGCTCTTATTCGTTGGAAACACCCTAGTATTGGTATGATTATGCCTGATAAGTTTATACCAATGGCTACTGAATCTGGACTTATTAATAGAGTTGGTTGGTGGGTAGCAAATGAGGTGTGTAAACAACTTGCTATTTGGAAAGAGAGAGATTTAATAATCTTTGAGTATGTAGCTATTAATATTAATGCAAGACAACTTCATGAGATAGACTTTCCAAAACATATTGAGAAGTGTATATTAAAATATAATATAAACCCATCTCTAATAAAACTAGAAGTAACTGAAACTACACTAATAGATAGTTTTACAAAAACACAAAAGATTATAAAAGATTTAAACAATATAGGAGTTGAGTGTAATATTGATGATTTTGGAACAGGATACTCATCTTTGTCTTATCTTAAAAAGCTCTCATTTAAAGTACTAAAAATTGATAGAGTGTTTATTAATGAGATTTTAATTAATGATGACAATTTAGAATTAGTAAAAAGCATTATTAGAATAGGAAAACAGTTTAAATATAAAATTATAGTAGAAGGAATTGAGACACTAGAGCAGAAAAGAAAAATCCTTGAAATAAATAAAGATGTATCATATCAAGGTTTTCTATGTAGCAAGGCTATTCCTGCTAAAGAGTTTGAAGATAGGTTTTTACTCTCTGAAATAGTAGATTAATAGATTATCTACTAACTAAGAAAGCACCATTTAAACTATATCTTGACATAAATTTTCTAGCTTCATTCTCATTAGAAAAGCCCTCTATTCGTACACGATATATTGGTCTATTCTCTTTAAACTCATTTTTTATTACTGTTTTATACTTTCTACTTAAAAGAGAGTATCTTTTAGCATATATTTTAGCTCCTTTATATCTTCTAAATGCACCAACTTGAATAGAAGTTTTTCTAAATGAGTTTGCTATTTTTGGAGTAGTATCTATATCTTCTATATTTGATAAAAGTGTAAATGGTTGTACTTTAGTTAAACTATCTTCTTCTTTTGCAAAGGTAGCCTTACAGTTATCTCCCACACAAGCTTGTATAACTCTATCTTTCCTAAGTAAAGATAAAGGTCTTGAGGTTTGAACTCTTTCTTTTCCTAAAACCTCAATTTTTACATTACCTACACCTCGTTTAATTAAACCTATCTTTTTTGCACTTGCATAAGATAAATCTATTACTCTATCTTTAGAGTATGGACCTCTATCATTAATACGAACAATATCACTTTTATGAGTTACCATATCTGTAACTCTTACCATTGTATTAAATGGTAAAGTTCTGTGAGCTGCTGTTTTTGCATACATATTATATATTTCACCACTTGCTGTTTTTCTACCATTATATTTATTGGCATAAAAACTAGCTTTTCCATAAATTACTTTTTTTAGTAAACCACTTTGATTATTATATATATGTTGTTTAGTATTAGTTATTTTAGCATTTTTTGTTACACAACCACTCAATACAATTATGGTAAATAGTGATAATCCAACTACTATACTTGTTTTAGTTTTCATAATTTATCCCTTTATTAGACTCTATCGTCTAGTGTATGCTTGTCTTTGACCTCTATATAATGTACGAAACATGTGTAGTCTTGATGTTGGAATATTCACCATAATATTACTATTTTCTGGAACAAAATCCTTTTTTAAGTGCATATTTATTTTCTTTAAAATAGAGTAATCCATTCTAAGTATTGAAGCTATATTTTGTAAAGTCTCCCCACCTCTAACTATAACAGGTGTAATTCTATCATCATCAAATTTATACTTCATTTCTCCCAAATTATCACTAGCTTTAAAAAGATAATTCTCTCCAATAAGTGCAAAAAGTAAAATCTTTTTAATATAATCTCTAGTCTCTTTTCTAATATAATTAGCATTTGGGTCTATAAGTCTCTCTAACTTCCATGTACCAGCCTTATCAACAGAACTCTGAACACACCCTGCTCCACAATTATATGCCATAGCTGTTAAGTACCATTTTCCCAAATTATTATGAATTTTATACAAGTAGTCAATAGCTGCATTAGTCGCTTTTATGGGGTCATATCTCTCATCTATAAGATTATTTACAGTTAGATGTTCATCTAAAGCTGTAACCTTTACAAATTGCCAAAGTCCTCCTGCTGATGAAGTAGAAATTGCATGTGTTTTAAATGCCGACTCTACCATAGAGAGATAGATAAATATAGGTGATATATCTTTCTCATACATAAGCTCTCTCATAGTTGGAACAATTAACCTGCCTCTATTTATGGCTCTAATAAAAATTTTAGTATATTTTCTTTTATTTTTTCTAACAAAATCTTGAAAATCTTTATTATAAATATAATTCTCATCAACATCTAACTCATTAAATACATAGTTATGACTTGGAAAATCTTGAACTATATTTGCATAAAGTGAGATATTTAAAAATATAGTTATTATTAAAATTTTATAATATTTCATATCTAATCCTTTTATATTATTTAAATATTATATTGGATATAAACTTAAAATAAACCTTAATTTTAATAATTATATTTCTATCAGAAGAAAATATATAGTAAAGAGGAAATTCTATAATTTAAATTAATATAGAGTGTTTTTGATAGAAAAAGTATGTTATTTTTTATTTAAAATAAAGGTATAAAAATTTAATATACCTTTATAAAATCTTAGTAAAAAGTTTTATGGAGTTATTATATATAATATCTTCTAAACTACTCTCTTCTATATTAGATAGTTCAGACATTTTAGACAGTACAAGTTTAGTATAGCTTGGTTCATTTCTTTTTCCTCTATATGGGTGAGGGGTAAGATATGGTGCATCTGTTTCTAATAAAAGCCTATTTTGTGGTATTTTAGGATAAACATTAACCAATTTTCGTGCATTTTTAAAAGTTAAAACTCCACCTATACCGTAATAGAAATTTTTAGAAACAAGCTTTAATAGTAACTCATCCGCATTATAACAGTGTAAAACACCACCCATCTCTCCTGAATACTCTTGAAGTATATTAAAACAGTCACTAGATGAGTCTCTAATATGAACTATTAAAGGAAGCTTAAACTTTTTTGATAACTCTATTTGGTCTATAAAAACCTCTTTTTGTAATCTTTTTTCGGCCTCTTTTTCCTCCTTTTCTTTAGGTAACCTATAGTAATCTAGTCCACACTCACCAACAGCTACACATTTATTATGAGTAATATACTCTTCTAAAAACTCTCTACTGTAAGAAAAGGCATCATAAGGGTGAACACCTACTGCAAAATATATCTCACTATACTTTTCGCTAAGTTCAACAGCTCTTTTTAAACTCTTAGGGTCAGCACCTGGTATTATAAACTTTTTAACACCCTGCTCTTTTGCTCTTTTTAGCACCTCATCAATATCATTAATATATCTACTGTCATCTAAATGACAATGTGTATCTATTATCATTAATTTCCTTTTTTTAAAAATTTAAGGTTTACCTTTCAAAAGTCTCTTATACGCATCTACTAAAGATGTATATATTGGTACAAAAACCTTTTGAGAATATCCATCTATTAAAAGTGTCTCTTTTACATCAAAATGTAGATGAATTGATGTTTTTGTATTTCCCATATTATCAGAAACTAAACCTATTCTTTGTCCTCTTTTAACTCTTTGACCAATTCTTACCTTTAAAGTTTTAGAGTCTAAATGTAAATATCTATAAGTTCTTCCACTCTCTCCTCTTAAGTAAACAGAGTAGTTTCCTATATAACTAATTACACCTCTCTCTACAGCTACAGCATAATATTTTTTTGCTTCGCATGTAGCACCTCTAATATCTACACCTTGATGACCTTTACCTGATGGACACAGTGGCATACTCCAAGAGCGTTTTTCACAATAGTTATCATGCCAAGGATATTTATAGTTCTCTTTACTACATAAACTACCTCTCTTACCATACATTCCACCAACACCATAAACTTGTGAATTAATATAAGCTGGAGCTTTCTCTAATGGAAATCTAATATTTGGAGCGTATATATAGTTATCCCCTACTCTACCCTTTCCACTTTTTTGTGGAACTAATACTCCTGCTGGAGTATATTTAAATGCCTTTAACTCCTTAGATACTTTTTTATGACTACAAGCAGAAAAAAACAGTACAATGGTTAAAACTAATACTACTCTCATCTTTTACCTCCTACTAGAACTAGTCTAGTATATATTTTATTTAAAAATCTACTATCTTTACACCTTAAATCACTATTTGGTCTATCACACTCTATAGATAGAGAGTAGTTTACTCCATTTCTTTTAAAATCTATACTTATAATACCTTCTGCTCTAATAAACTTATTGGTTAATGATTTCATTTTCAATTTAAGTTTTTTATCGGAAGATACAATTTTTCTCTGATATGTTCTATCACCTGAAATCATTAATCTAGCTTTCTCTAAAAAAATTGTAATTGCATAAAAATTTGGATTAGAAACAATTGACATATTTTTTTCATAAATATAATAGCTAGGCATATATACAGGTAGGGTTACATCTTTAATTCCACTTTTAAGCTTTTTAGGTAAAACTTTTAATTTCTGTTGATTAATAGCTGTTTTTGACCAATCTACTTTTAACAATCCTCCATCTGAAAAAAGTAAACTAAAAGATAGAATTAATAAGGTTAATATTATACGCATTTTTATATCCTTTATTTAAATTATACCATAAAAAACAAAATCACAAAAACCGTTTAGTTACTATTTGTTACCAACTATTTAGTGGTATTGTGTAGGAAAGAAACAGATAAAAAATAGAGTCATTAGTAAAATAGAGTTTAATTCTCCTATTTAAAAAAAGTTGCTACACTCATGCTATTAAACTACACATAAGGATTGATATATGTCATTACCAAAGATTATATGGTCAAAAATTGATGAAGCACCAGCGTTAGCAACATACTCGTTGTTACCAATAGTAAATGCTTTTACAAAGTCAGCAGGAGTTACAGTTGAGACTTCAGATATTTCACTAGCAGGTAGAGTTCTTTCAGCTATGGGTCTAGCAGAGGATAATTTAGCAGAACTTGGAAAAGTTGTTTTACAACCAGATGGAAATATTATTAAACTTCCAAATATTTCAGCATCTATTGGTCAGCTTAAAGATTGTATTGCAGAGCTTCAAGGTCAAGGTTATGATATTCCTAACTTTCCTGAAAATCCTGCAAATGCGGAAGAAGAAGCAATTAGAGCTAAATATAATACTTGTCTAGGTTCAGCTGTTAACCCAGTTTTAAGAGAAGGAAATAGTGATAGAAGAGCTGCTAAAGCAGTTAAGAAATTTGCACAAAACCACCCACATAGACTTAAAGCATTTAGCGAAAATTCAAAAGCTTATGTTGCACACATGGCAGGAGATGGAGATTTCTACGGAAATGAAAAATCTGTTACTATGGATAAAGGGCAAAAAGTTACTATTGCTTTAAATGGAAAAGAGTTAGCAACTATTGATGCACTTGATGGTGAAGTAATTGACGGTACATTTATGTCTGTAGCTAAACTTAAATCATTTATTGCAAAATCAATTGAAGATGCAAAAGCAAATGGTGTTTTATGGTCAATTCACCTAAAAGCTACTATGATGAAAATCTCTGACCCAATTATGTTTGGTCACGCGTTTACAGTATTCTTCCAAGATGTATTTAATAAATATGCAGATGTATTTAGTGAATTAAATGTTAATCCAAACCTAGGTATGAGTGACTTAGAGAAAAAAATAGCAGGTCATGCTAAAGAAGCTGAGATTAAAAAAGCATTCCAAGATATTGTTGAATCTGATAATCCAGAAATTGCAATGGTTGATAGTGATAAAGGAACAACAAACTTTAATGCTTCAAACGATGTAATTATTGATGCTTCTATGCCAGTAGTTGTAAGAGAAGGTGGTAAACAGTGGAATAGAAATGGTGATGCAGTTGAGTGTGTAGCTGTTATTCCAGATAGTACTTATGGTATGTTCCACGAAGAGATGGTAGCAGATTGTGTTAAAAATGGTCAATATGATGTAACAACTATGGGTTCAATGGCAAATGTTGGTCTTATGGCTCAAAAAGCAGAAGAGTATGGTTCTCACCCAACAACATTTGAGTTAAGTGAAGCTGGAACTGTAACAGTAACAGCAGAAGATGGAACAGAGTTAATGAGCTTTGAGTGTGAAGCTGGTGATATTTGGAGAATGAGTAGAGCTAAAGATATTCCAATTAAAGATTGGATTAGATTAGCAGTTGAAAGAGGTCAAATTGAGCAAGTTCCTGTAATCTTCTGGTTAGATAAAAATAGAGCTCATGATGCAGAAATGATTAAAAAAGTAGAAAAGTATCTTCCTGAATTTAATACTAATGGTCTTGATATTCAAATTATGGATATTACAAGTGCTACTAGATTTACAAATAAGAGAATTAGAGAAGGTAAAAATACAATTGCAGTTACTGGAAATGTATTAAGAGACCACTTAACAGATATGTACCCAATCCTAGAGCTAGGAACTAGTGCTAAGATGCTTTCTATTGTTCCATTATTAGCAGGTGGAGGATTATATGAAACAGGTGCAGGTGGTTCAGCTCCAAAACATGTTGACCAATTCTTAAAAGAGGGTCACTTAAGATGGGATAGTTTAGGTGAATTCCTAGCACTAGCAGAGTCTTTAAGATTTATAGGTCAAAAACACTCAGATGAGAAGCTTTCAGCTCTAACAGAAGCTTTAGATAAAGCAAATGAAGGTTACCTTGATAATAATAAAGCACCATCAAGAAAATGTTGTGAGCCTGATAATAAAGCATCTCACTTTTTCGTAGCACAATATTGGGCAGAAGCTTTAGCAAATGGAAACAATGCAGAACTAGCAGAAAAATTCGCTCCAATTGCAAAAGCTCTTAAAGAGAATGAAGATAAAATTATTGAAGAGTTATTATCTGTAGAAGGTAAAGCTCAAGATATTGGTGGTTACTTCCACCCTAATGATGAATTAGCTGAAAAGGCTATGAGACCTTCTGAAACTTTAAATAAAATTATAGATAATATCTAATCTATCATATATTCCCCTTTTGGGGGATATAAATTAAGAACTCCAATTCTCTAAAATCAATCCATCTATTCTTTCAAACTCTTTTATATTATTTGTTACTAAAGTAGCTTCAAGGCTTAGGGCGTGAGAAGCTATTAATAAATCATTAGCCCCTATAATCCTTCCTTGTTTTTCTAGGTTGCTACGAATATCTGCATAATATTGAGCAGATATTTTTGAGTAATCATAAATTATAAAGTTATCTATAAAAGACGACACTATTTTTATTAATTTTAGGCTACCCTTTTTTGCTGCTCCATAGAGTAGTTCTGAAACTACTATGCTAGATAGTGCTACAGTATAATTTTCTTCTATCTCTTTGAGTTTTTCTCTTATCTTTTGTGGTCTATTTCTGATAATATAACTACAAATATTTGTATCTAGCATATAGAGCATTAGAAAATCTCCTTATTATCTAGTGGTGGCTGAACTCTATCTATCATAAAATCGGAAGTATCTAATTCATTTAGACTATTAAACCAAATATCCCATTTATTCTCTACTTTTGGTTTTATTATTAAGGTATCTCCAACTTTTTCTATATAAACCTCTTTTGTATCGACTCTAAACTCCTTTGGAATTCTTATCGCTTGACTTCTACCATTTTGAAATACTTTAGCTAATTGCGTCATAATTTACTCCTTTTGATATATATCTTTAAGTATATATCAAATTATTATAGAGTTTGCTGAATTATCCAAATCTATCTAGCCCTAAAAGTAACCTCTATAATATAAGGTGTAGATTTATTATGTCGTCCTAGTCCAATTCTATTTAATTGGTCTAAAAAGGTTCTAAGTCCATGACTTAAAGCTCCACTAGATGAACGACGGACTGTATATCTAAAGTGTCCACTACTCATAATAGTAAGTTTTATTGTTGCACTTTGCCCTTTATAATTACTTTGTGCATTCCAATTGTTTAACTGCTTTTGCACTTTTGCAATATAAGCATTTACTACACCTCTTTCTCTATTTTTATTGCTAACTCTTCCACTTTGATGTGTATTTTTAATTCTATCTGCAACTGATGAGTTATGTCTTATTTGACTTGTCTGTTCTCTTCTAGGTCTTTTGGGCTCTGCTCTTGGTGTAGTGTGAGTTTTAATAGACGAGAATAAATTTTTAGACCTCTCTTTTGCTCTTTTTTTTCTATCTTCCTCTGCTCTAATTCTAGCTAATCTTGCTCTTTCCTTTTTTTCTTTCTCCTTTTTAATTCTAGCTAGTCTTGCTCTCTCTTTTTTCTCTTTCTCTTTTTTTATTCTCTCTAACTCTTTAGCTCTTCTAGCCTCTTTCGCTCTTTCTTGTTGCTCTTTTTTCTTTTTAGCAATATTAGCAAGTCTTTCCCTCTCTCTTTGCTCTTTTATCTTTTTCGCTCTAGCTTCTGCTATTTTTTTCTTCTCTGTCTCTTTTTTAGCTTGTGCTTCTCTTTCTTGTCTCTCTCTTTCTCTTCTAGCTTTGGCTCTAGCTATTTTTTTAGCCTCTTCTAGTTTTTTTCTCTCTTCTCTCGCTTTTGTTAATCTATCTTTTTTAGAAGGAGTAATATTTCTTTTAGGTGGAATTTTTGGTTTTACTATATGTTTTTTTGGAACTAGTGGAGTTATAGCATGGTGTTTTGGTTTAGAAATATGGTGTCTAGGTGTTGGTTTCTTTGGAATAGTTATTTTTGAACTTTTATTAAATACGGTTTTATCACTATTAACTAATGTAACTGTAATTCTATTTGAGTTTTTTTCAACATAGTTTTTTGCCTTTATTTTATGCACATTATAATACAGTAGTACTAAAAATAGCAGTATAAAATAGATGCCAATAGCTAATATTCCACTAGTTAATTTATTCATAGTGTTAAAAGAGATGCCTTTGTAAATCCACTCTGTTTAACAACTTTTAAAAGATAAATAACATTATCATAAACAATATCTTTATCTGCATTAATATAAACAGCTTTACTCTTATCTATATCATTTGTTTTTAAGCGAAAAGCATCAGGAAAACTCTCTAGTGTATAGTTTTCTCCTGCATAATGAATATTTAAATCTTTATCTATCTCAACAAGTAGAGATTTATTATTTGTAACCTTTTTAGACTTTGAACCATCTGGAAGATTTATCTCCTCTTGATACTGCATAACAGGGATTGTTATCATAAAAATAGCCATAAGTACTAACATTACATCAATAAGAGGAGTAATATTTAAATCAGGGTTCTCGTCCCAATTATACATAACCTAAGCCTTTTGCGATAGAATAAGGTCTGCTTGACTATCAAGTAAAACACTTAACTCATACGCTTTTCTTTTTAAAATAAGATGAAAACTATAAGCAAAAGTAGCCACTAAAATACCTGCAGCTGTAGCAACTAATGCTTCTGATATGGCAGGGGCAACAATAGCTATGCTTGAACCTTTTTGAGTTCCAAGATTTGAAAAAGTCTCTAAAATAGCAACAACCGTACCAAATAGACCAATAAAAGGTGAGGTTGACGCAATAATAGAAAGTCCTGTTAAACCACTTGTAGCCTTTTCTATAGCAGAGTTTTTTGCTACAGAAAATATAGCTTGATTTGGAATTAAAACTCTATTAATATAAGAAAAAAGAGAAGACCTTTCATCTACACTTTTTGTTCTACCCATATATAATTTTTTTACAGAGTGTGACTCTATATCTATAAGTTTATTTAGAGCAAAATATCTATATATAAATATCCATAGAGTAATAATTAAATATACAGAGAGAATAGATAAAACAAAAATAGTAATAGCACTACTCTTATCAAAGTAGTTTTGAAGTATTTCAAACATTATAACAATATCCCTTTTTTTATATAATATGAATACTAACATATTTGTTCTATTTAAAAGCTTACACTTAAATTTATGGGCTTATTTACTAATATTGTGTTATTATTTGTGTGAAATTTTATTATTAGTTGAGATTATGAAAAAAGAAAAAATATATGATATTGTAGTAGTTGGTGCAGGAATTGCAGGTTGTTGTTCTGCTTATTTTTTAAAAAAAAAGGGTTTATCTGTTTTATTGGTAGATAGGTCAGGAGTTTCATCAACAGGAGGTTCATCAGCAGCTGGTGCATTTGTATCTCCTAAAATTGGTAAAGGCTCACAACTACAACAGCTTACAAATAAGGCTTTTGAATTTGCTAAAGATTTTTATATTAATAACTTTCCAAAATACTTTTATCAAACTGGTATTATTCGTATGCCAAAAGATAATAGTGATGCTAAAAAGTTTATAGAGTATAATAAGTTTAATAGTTCTAAAAAAGAATGGATAGATAGAGAGGAATTAGCTAAATACAACATTAAAGAAGATAATAGAAGCTTTTTATTTAAAGAGGCAGGAGTTTGTGATGCTCCTAATATGTGCAAAAATATTATAAAAGATATAGAGTATAGACAATATTTAGTAGAGAAGTTAATATATAAAGATGACTATTGGCAATTAGGAAAGATAAAAGCTAAAAAGGTAATCTTATCTACAGGATATGAAAATAGTCTATTTGATATGAGATATATGGGAGTAAAGGGAACATGGGGAAGTCGTGGAGATTATAAAAGCAGTTTAGATTTAAAAGTTAGTATGCACAAAAAAATCTCTATTTCAGCTAATATAAATGGAATAATAAAAGTTGGTGCAACACATGTAAAATCAAAAGAGCCATGTATTATTTGTAATGGAGAACCATTAAAAGAGTTAGAAACTATTGCATCAAATATGGTAAATAGTAAAGATTTTAAATTAAAAGAGACATTTTGTGGTATGCGTTCAGGCTCTAAAGACTATTTTCCTTTGGTTGGTGGTGTAATAGATGTTCCATTTATGTTAAAAAACTATCCCAAAATTCTAAAAGGTGCAAAACCTCCTATTAAAAAAATAGATAATCTATATATCTGCAATGGTTTAGGTGGAAGAGGTTTTGTTTTTGCCCCTTTAATGGCTAAAATATTAGCTAATTATATTGTAGATAATATAGAGATAGATAGTAGAGTAAATCCTAATAGATTATTTTTAAAGTGGTGTAGAAAATCTTCTGATTTAGATAGAAATTAAACTCCATATAAATCATGACATCGATTACATATATTTATAATATTTTCTATTTGTGGTTTTACCCACTCCATTTTTTTTACCTTGACTATTTTATATAGTTTTGTAATATCTTTAGTTAAAGCTTGGGATAATATAAAATAGTTATTATCTGCATCAGGATATAGAGACTCTATTTTTTTACTATCTGCAATAAACTCTTTTAATAGAGATTGAGTATTTTTCCCAAAAAACATATTCTCTTCACCCTCTTCTACTTCACTATTTAATTTAGAAAAAAGTATATAATCAAATTCACGCATAACCTTTTTTAACTCGCTATTTTCTGAAATAACCTTTTCCTCTTCTATAATAGTAGGTAAAGTAACAACTTTAGAATTTATAGAAATACTATTTTTATTAAGAGAAGTACAACCACTTATTAGTAGAAGCAAAGTAGTTAATAAGTAAAAAAAACGCATAATTATCTCTTTTATATTTTATTTACTCTAATGGTAACCTCTTTTATATTAAAAAAAAGGCATTAAAACTATAAAAAATAGCGAATAGAAGCAAACCCCTTAGCTCCATTCTCCTTACACTCTTCTATCTGCTCATCAGTTAAAATTCCACCTAAAGCAATAACGGGAATATTGGCTCTTGATGCTATCTCTTTTAATACACCTAAACCTTTTGGTTTTCCTTTATTGGGTGTCTCAAAGATTGGGCTAAAGGTTATCATATCAGCTCCTAACTTTTCAGCCTCTTTAACTTCTGATAAAGTGTGAGTACTAACAACTGTAAATAGTCCAAAAAATTTAGCTTTTTCTATAATATCAAATTGGGATGAGGTTAAATGAACACCGTCAGCTTTAAGAAGACAGGCTAAATCTATATCTCCATGAGTTAAGATTTGATCAAATTTATATTTTTTAGCTTCTGTTATAAAAGCTTTTGCATTTTCTTTATAATTAGTAGTATCTTTATCACGATATACTATCATATCTGCCATCTTGGCAAATCGTTTTAAATCACTAGAGAGATTATCAAAATTTAGAGTGGTTGGGTCAGTGATAGCGTAAGCAATCATGACTATTTTTGTAACTCCACAAGCTCTTGGAGTAGTTTTGTATGTTTTTTAAGCTCTTCAAGCTTCTCTTGTCTCATTATAAAATACTCTAAAAAAAGTATCATAACAAAAAATGGTAAAGCCCCTAACATTGCACCAAAAAGTGCATATATAAGACCCACATCTAAAAAAGAGAAAAAAAGAGTTGATGCACCAATAAGGGCAAAAGCCCAAGATGCACCTAAAAGAAAGTTAATTAACAAACTTAAAAGAGGTGAGGATAATCGCATAATAGATGCTTTTATAGTGCCTCTGAGTGTTCAGCGTCCATTAAAACAGCTCCTGCTAAATAGACATAAATCAAAATCATAAATACAAATGTTTGAAGAAGTGCTGAAAATGTTAATAGTAAATAAGCAGGTAATGGTGCTACATAAGGAACTAACATTAAAAGTACCCATAAAAATAAATCATCACCCTTAATATTACCAAATAACCTGAAAGAGAGTGAGATAATTCTTGAAATATGAGATACTATCTCAATTGGAAACATTAGTGGTGCAAGTAGTTTTACAGGACCCATAAAATGAGCAAAGTAGTGAACTACACCATTTGTTCTAATACCCTCATAGTTATAGTAAACAAATACTACTATTGCTAAAGGTAAAGTCACATTAATATTTGAAGTTGGAGACTCAAACCCAGGGATAATACCAATAACATTTGATAAAAATACAAAAATACCGACAGTTGCAACTAAAGGTAGATATTTTCTAGCCAACTCTTCACCTATAGTATCTTTTCCCATAGAAATTACACCACCAAGGTACGCTTCCATAACATTTTGAGTACCTGTTGGTACAGCTCCTAGAGTTGTAGTGGCATATTTAGCCAACAGTACAGCTAAACCAGCCACTAATATTAAGTGGGCAATAACCATTCCTGCACCGTGTCCTGTTAATACACCCAAAAAAGTAAATACACCTTCCATGTGTCCATCCTATTGTTATAAATAATTTTGAGGGATTATATCTTACAACCCCTTAGCCTTTCGTTATAGAAATTATAAATATAGATTAAGCCAAAAAGAGTCTTAATTAAATATTTAATTGAGTATTTTTGTTACATTTTAAAAATGAAAATTCTCACCTAAATAGTATTTTCTAACGCTACTATTATTCATAATCTCCTCACTTGTACCACTTGCCAACATCTCACCATTTCGCATAACAAAAGCTTTATCACATATACCTAAGGTCTCTCTTACATTATGGTCTGTAATTAAAACCCCCATGTTAAGCTCTATAAGCTGTTTAATAATATGTTGTATATCTTCAACTGATATTGGGTCAACACCTGCAAATGGTTCATCTAGTAACAAAAATTTAGGTCTTGCTACCAATGCCCTAGCAATTTCTACCCTTCTTCGCTCTCCACCACTAAGTTGAATACCATATCTTTTACGAATTGGCTCTATATTAAATAGAGTTAGTAAATCTTCAATTCTTTCAGCTATTAAATCTTTACTAAGTTTCATAGCTTTACCTGCCATAAGTAGGTTCTCTTCAACTGTTAAATCTTTAAATATACTAGACTCTTGAGGAAGATAGCCAATCCCTAATTTAGCTCTTGCACTTAGTGGAAGTTGTGTAATATCTTCACCATCTAAATAAACTTTACCACTTGTAACATCTGTAATTCCACAAATCATATAAAATGATGTACTCTTTCCTGCACCATTAGGGCCTAAAAGCCCTACAATCTCACCAGATGTAACTTTTAGTGATACACTATGAATAATTTTAGTTTTTTTAATAGTTTTTGATAGCTCTTTAGCCTCTAATATATGCTTTTCCATTAACCACTTTCTATAGTATATTTTCTTATATCTTTATAAGGCATAATTGTAACAGTAAAAATATTATAACCTGCACTTAGTAGCAACTCTTTTAAACTACTATCTCCCCACTCTATTAAGTGCCAACCACTTTTTTCAAACTCTTCAAAAAGTCCTAACTTCATAAACTCACTATTCTCTATGCGATATAAATCATAATGAAAAAATTCCTCTCCATAACATTGTTGAAGTGAAAATGTAGGAGAAGTTACCTCATCTGCTAGACCTTTTGATTTAGCTATAGCTTTTGTTAGAGTTGTTTTTCCTGAAGCTAGGTCTCCTGTTAGAAAGATTATGGCATTTTTTGGGAGAGTTTGGTTTAGATAGGTAGTTATTTTTGTTAGTTGGGTTTTTGGGGCTGTTATTGTTTTCATGATTTTGCTTTATATCTTATTTGACAAATTAACAATAAACTCCAAATGCTCCAAAGCCCTACCACTCTCAATTCCACTTCTAGCTATCTCAAAAGCCTCTTGCATATCTCTAGCATCTCCATTGGCAAATATGGCATACCCTGCATTTAGTAAAACTATATCTCTTTGTGCATTGGTGGCATGGTTTGAGAATATATCTCTAGTTATTATGGCATTCTCTTTTGCACTTCCTCCCAAAATTGCCTCTTTTGGAACTTTTTTAAATCCAAACCCCTCTGGATTAATTACACCTTTTGATATATGCCCACTCTCAATATAAGCAAAATCTGTATTTGAACTTAGTGATATTTCGTCCATTCCATCTTGGCTACTTACTACAAATGCTCTCTTTGTATCTAGTTCAACTAAAGCTTTTGCCATTTTTTCTATATAGTCTTGACTAAATACTCCTAAAAGATATTTTCTAGCCCCTGCTGGATTTGTAAGTGGGCCTAAGATATTAAATATGGTTCTATGTTCAATAGATTTTCTAATAGGCATAATATGCTTCATAGCAGGATGGTGATTTATGGCAAATATAAAACAAAAACCACTCTCTTCTAACATTTTAACCTGCTCGGTTGGGTTTAGATTTAGATTAATTCCTAACTCTTCTAATAAATCAGCAGAGCCTGATTTACTTGTAATACTTCTGTTTCCATGTTTTGCTACAACTAAACCTAAAGATGCTAAAAGAAGTGATACAGTAGTTGAGATATTAAAACTTCCACTCATATCTCCCCCTGTTCCTACTATATCTATAGCTTTTTCTTGTAACTCTTTTGAGATAGGGAGTTTAATTGAGTGTTCTCTCATAACTGATGAGGCTATTGCTATATCTTTGCTACTCTCACCTTTTTTATATAGCTCTATTAAAAACTCTCTTGCACTATCAAAACTCAACTCATTATTAAATAGTTTTTCAATATTTTCTCTTATCATAATATCTCTTTTACATACTCATCTTTTTTTGTTTTTGGAATGGTTTTAGTTTTTGGAATATCTAAAACTTTATAATTTTTAGCACCCTTTAGGTACTCTATAGTTACCCTATCACCAATAGCCACATTTTTACTAGCTTTTGCCTTTAGTCCATTAATAAAAACTACTCCACTTTTAACCATATCTGATGCTACTGTTCTTCTTTTTATAACATTAACAGATGCCAACCACTTATCTATACGCATATTCTCTCCTCTACATTGGAATAAATGATAAAATTACCATTAAAATAAAAACAAAAACTATCCAATATATATATTTTTTCTTTCCACTCTTTAATGCCTTATAAAATAGAACAAAGAGTGCAATTATTAAAAATATAAAACTACCAAACCAAATCTGAAATATATTCACCTCTTAAGCTCCTCTTTTGCCAACTTATCTACCATTTTAATGCTCTCAAGAGCATTTTCTAAAATCTTTTTAGTTGATGTTATCGGTTTTACTCGTAAATTAGTCTGCTTTTTATCTAATGCTTCATTCATTAAAATCTCCATAACTTCACTCTCTAACTCTTTATATATCTCTTGAAGTTTCTCTTCTATAAAAGCTACATTCACTATTTACCCTTTGGTCTAAAGATTTTAATAACATCTTCATTAGCCTTCATATAAGCTCCACCAATCAAATCAATACAGTATGGCACAGCAGGAAAAACTGCATCTAAACACTCTTTTATAGATTTTGGTTTACCTGGTAGATTTATAATTAACGCTTCATTACAAATTCCTGCTGTCTGTCTTGATAGAATTGCAGTTGGTACATACTGTAAGCTAACAGCTCTCATCTGCTCTCCAAAGCCTGGTAAAAGTTTTGAGCAGACATTTTCAGTAGCTTCTGTTGTTACATCTCTTGGAGATGGTCCCGTTCCACCTGTTGTAACGATTAAATCACACTTGTGAGATAGCTCTAAAAGAGTACTCTCTATAGTTGGTTGTTCATCTGGAATACATCTATACTCATACTCACACTCATTTAAAAGATACTCATTAATCGTCTCCATAATAACTTTTCCTGAAATATCTTCATATATTCCTCTACTTGCTCTGTCACTCGTAGTAACCACTCCTATTTTAATTTTGTCCATATCTAATCCTAAAAATTTTTAGGAGATTATAGCAAAAATAACAAGAAAGATGTATTTAAGCTTTTTGTTAAAGAAATATTATAATAGAATTTAAACCCATTATCAATAAGTTCAAAATTTAATTTTTAATATGCCCTACATTTCCTACTCTAAAATATCCCATCATAATATCTTTTTCAATGGAAAATCATAGAAAACAGGATTTTTAACCCTATTTATGATTTTTCCATATCCCAAGTTTCACCTCACCTAAAAATCCTAACTATTTTTTAGAAAATTACCATTTAGATAATTTGACATATAGGAATTTAGCGTTTATATCTGCATTTTGTTTTTTTCCACAAAATCCACATATAAAAACTTCTTGTGATTTACGATTTTTCTTATCAATATAGTCACACTTACTACAAGTTTGTGGGGTATAAGCTGGATTTACTTCTGTTATCTCTATATTATATCTCTCTTTAAGTGATTTAAACTTCTCCTCTATTGCTCTTTTTCCAAAATTGGATAGCATTCTATTTAACTTTTTTGAGAGTTTTGGAGAGGTAAAATTTAGTCTCTCAACTATAATCTCTTTTGGTTTATTATTTTTAACTATGTTATTAATACTCTACCAACCTATTCTCATTTAGTGTAATCTGATAGTTTCTCTCAAATCCCCCAATAGTAGCCACCTCACTTACCCCATCTATAGCCAAAAGAGCATACTTATAATAGTATCTTTTTCAATGGAAAATCATAGAAACCACAAAAATATCAAAAATGGTTTTTAATCTATGATACAATAATCTCCCATCTACTTTGGTTTCACCTCACTAGCTATTATTAAACCAATAAAATAACTTTCCTTTATAGGAATTGGCAGTTAAGGTGTCGTAGCCAAACTATTGTGGCTTAAGGTAATTGTTATTTAATACATGAATTCTACTATTTTAGTTATTTTCATAAATTATTATTGCTAAACTTATAAAAATACATAAGTAAAACTAACAACTACTGCTGTATTATCGCTCAATATGATTTTTTATCATACATATCAAGGATTTTCGATATTTTTTTGAATTTCACTAAAAACTTTTTAGTGACCACCAGCCTGAAATTGCTATATATATGGTGGATTGATATTATATCACAATTAAAAACACAAGTCAATATTTTGAAATTTTTTTATTATGTAAATATTACTATTTAATAGTATATTTTTCTATAATATCAAATACATATTAATGATACTACTTTTTTTCTTAAATGTTTTAATTTGTTATCTCTGTTTCTATTTCAAAAAGTGGGGAAATTTTTGGGTGTTGAAATTTGGATTTTTCGACATCCTAATTTGAGACTATCAAAAAAATACCTAAAAATGTTTTTTCGTATCATTTTTATTTTGTTCCCTATGGGATTTGAAACTGAGTTTATTTATAGTAATATATGTAAAGATAGATTTTACTCTTTCACTTTTTCTAATTTAATTACCTCGTTCACATAATTATTAAAACTTCTATCCATAGCAATAACTTTAGGACGAATAGATGGTAGATGACCGTATATAAAACTAAGTTCTTCTCTAGCTTTATCTACACTTTTACCTTTTATGGCATAGATATATAGTGCAGAGGCTAAAGAGGTTCTATCTGCTCCACCTTCACAATGTATTAATATAGGTTCTTTGGCATCTTTTAATATCTTTACTAATTTTGATGTTTTATTAAAATCTAAATATTTTCTTGAACTCATTTGATATGTAATAAGGGTTACATTATGCTCTTTTGTAATTCTTTTTTCATCTTTGTACCAAGATTTGTTTTTCTGTTTTCCTCTTAAATTTAATACTGTTTTAATATTATACTTCTCTAAATAATAAGGCATATTAAAACTAAAGAGTTGGGCTGAACGGTAGGCGTTATTGTCTAATTTATGAAAATTTCCATATATTAATCCATATCCAATATAGATAATTAGCAGTAGTAGAACTATTTTTATAATTTTTTTTAAATATTTCACAATTTCTTCTCTTAATTTTTTGTATTATAATTAAATTATATTTAATTTATGGTATTGTTATATTTATGAAAACAATTTTATTTTGCACAGAACCAAACTCTTTTAATATATTAAAACCTTTAGCTGATGAGTTAGAAAACCAAAAAGATGAATATATATGGTATGTAACTCCTAAACTTTTTGATGAATTTCCATATAAACATCAAATGCACACAAATAGTATTAATTATTTAGATGATTTTAAAAGTGATGTAATATTTACTCCAACAGATAAAGTTCCATATTGGCTTTATGGTCTAAAAGTTCATATTTTTGACTCTTTACTAGAAGATGAAAAAAAATATATGGAGATGATTAACTATTTTGACCTATATCTAACTCCTGGCCCTAAATTTACAGATATATTTGAAAGTTTGGCAGAGGAGTATAAAAGCTTTAGCGTAATAGAGACAGGTTGGTCTAAACTTGATACACTTTTTAATATAGCCAATGATGATAATATCTCATGGGAGAGAGATAATCTTTTAGAAAAATATGGCGTAAAATATATTATTCTCTATGCACCAAGTTCAGATATGGAGCTAACTTCTGTTATGAAGTTAAAAGATATTATTATTAAACTAAGTTCCAGAAAAGATGTTCTTTTTATGATAAAATTTGATGAAAATATGAGTAAAGAGATAGTAGATGAGTATAAAGAGATAGATACACCGAATATACTAATATTAGATGATAATAATATTAGTAAAAATATGCATATAGCAGATGTTTTAATTAGTGATACAAACTCTTTAGTTTATGAGTTTATACTTTTAGATAAACCTGTATTAACAGTTGATACAAAATTAAAAGATATAACTTGGTCAAATCAAGGTGCTAGTGGAATTTATTTGAATGTTATTAGAACTTTAGAGAGAAGTGTAGCAACTAGAAATAGAAGAGACCAAACTAAAAAGAACTATCACCCTTATAATGATGGAAAATCTGCTAAACGAATGGTAGATGCTGTTAAAGAGTATATTAAAAAACATGAAATTCCAAATGAAAGAAAGCTATCTTTTTTTAAAAAATGGAAAATAAAGAGAGAGTTTAAAAGAGATTAGTTATAATTTTATTTAACAAAAAATAATAAGTTTAGGAATTTTATGAAAATATTAATAACAGGAACAGCAGGTTTTATAGGTTCAGCACTAGCTGAAAAATTGATTGCAAGAGGTGATAAGGTAGTAGGGCTTGACTCAATTAATGACTACTATGATATAAATGTAAAATATG
The DNA here is from genome assembly GCA_027065385.1 of Campylobacteraceae bacterium. Lineage (GTDB taxonomy): Bacteria > Campylobacterota > Campylobacteria > Campylobacterales > Sulfurovaceae > UBA1140. The sequence continues at coordinate 26,450 of JAMOOP010000093.1, forward strand.
GACGACTTCAAAGAAGTGGAATTATAGAGAGTTTAGAAGATGGAGAGAGTATAAAATATAACTCTCTTTTAACCTCATCTAAAAATCCTAATCTAAAATTTATAAAGCTAAATCTTGAAGATAAAGAGAATTTAATGAAACTCTTTAAAGAAGAAAAATTTGATGCTGTATGTAATTTAGCTGCACAAGCAGGAGTTAGATATAGTTTAATTAATCCTGATGCTTATATTCAAAGTAATATAGTTGGATTTATAAATATTTTAGAGGCTTGTCGCCATAATGGAGTTAATAATCTCTCTTACGCTTCAAGCTCATCTGTATATGGACTAAATGAAAAGTTACCATTTTCAACCGAAGATAGTGTTGACCACCCAATATCTCTATACGCTGCGAGTAAAAAGTCTAATGAACTTATGGCTCATACATACTCTCACCTTTATGGAATATCAACTACAGGACTTAGATTTTTTACAGTATATGGACCTTGGGGAAGACCTGATATGGCTCTATTTCTATTTGTTAAAGCAGGGCTTGAAGGTAAGGCTATAGATGTATTTAATAATGGAGAGATGCTTAGAGATTTTACCTATATTGATGATATAGTTGAGGGTGTAATAAGAGTTATAGATAATCCTGCTAAAAAAGATAATAGTTGGAGTGGAAAAGATGGAAAAGTCTCAACCTCATCAGCACCATATAAGATATATAATATAGGCAATAATAACCCTGTAAAACTTATGGACTTTATAGAGGCTATTGAGAAGAGACTAGGTAAAAAAATAGAGAAAAATATGATGCCAATTCAAGCAGGAGATGTACCTGCAACTTACGCAGATGTTACCGATTTGGTTGAGGATTTAGACTATAAACCAGCAACTCCTATTCAAGAGGGTGTTGATAAGTTTATAGATTGGTATTTAGAGTTTTTTGAAAAATGATAGATTATCTATATCTTTTTTTATATAAACTCTTTTCTCTTTTAGCAAAAATATTACCGAAAAAAGCAATGGATTTTTTACTAAAAGGTTTAGCTAAATTTGCTTATAGAGTAGATAAAAAACATAACCATATTATTAATGCAAATTTAAAATTAGCTTTTAAAGAGACTCTAACCCAAATAGATAGAGATAAGATAGGAGTTAGAGTATTTTATAATCTTTTACAAACCATTATTGGATTTATAAAAAGAGATGGAAAAAGCAAAGAGGAGATATTAAAAGATATAGAGTTTAAAAATAGTCACATTTTACAAAATGCTATAGATAATAATAAAAAGATAATCTTTATAACAGGACACTATAGTAATTGGGAACTTTTACCACTATCCGTCTCTGCTAAATTTGGCATAAATATAGTAGGGGTTGGCAGAAAATTGGACTCTGAATTAATGGATAGAGTTCTAATTAAAAATAGAGAAAAGTTTGGTATAGAGATGGTTTATAGAAAAGGTGGTTTAAAAGGTATAATAAAAGCACTTAAAAATGGTAAAGCTATAGGACTACTATTAGACCAACACTTAGGAGCAAAACAAGGTGGAGTTGAAATTAATTTTTTTAACTATAAAGCACTCCACTCTCCATCGGCTTCTATTTTAGCTAGAAACTTTCAAGCCACTCTTATACCTGTTTTTATATCTACCAATAACTATAAAAAATATACTATTACATTTTATAATCCACTACCTCTTATTAAAACAGAAGATAAAGAGAGGGATATAATAGATATGACTCAAGCCCAAGCTAAAATTACAGAAGATGTTATAAAAGAAAAGCCTGATGAGTGGTTTTGGGTACATAAGAGATGGAAAGGGTTTTATCCTGAAATTTATAAGAGAGAGAGTAAATGAGACTCCTTTTCTACTCTCTAACCAAAAATCAATATAGATATTTTAAAAAACTATCTAAAAATCTAAAGTTTGAAAGTAGAGTTATATTTTTCCCATCTTTAAATATCTCTTTAGATGGATTAAAACTTTTAAAAAAAATAGATACAAAATCTATTTTAGATATAAAATTAAAAGAGATAGATATTAAATATAGTAGCTTTTTATATAAACTTCTATATAAACTCTTACTAAAGTTTCAGATACCTTGGGTTATTATGAGTATATATAAAGAGCTAAAAGAGTATAAGCCTAACTATCTGGTATTGTGGAATGGAAAGAAGTTTCATCAAGTCCTAGCTTTAGAGGTTGCAAAAATATTAGATATAAAGTCTATATTTTTTGAAAATGGGGTACTTCCAAACACCACCACAATGGATTTTAAAGGGGTAAATGCCTCTAATTCACTCTCTAAAGATATAGAGTTTTATAGAAATTTAGAGTATAAAGATATGAAGCTACCTAAAATTTTAGAGGTTAGAGTATCTAAAAGGGAGAAAAAAGAGTTTAATAGCAAACTTCCTAAAAGATATATATTTATTCCATTTCAAGTCTCTTACGATACACAGATAATCCAACACTCACCTTGGATAAAAGATATGTTTGAGCTTTTTAATATAGTAGAGTATCTATCTAAAAGATTAGATATAGTATTTATAATCAAAGAACACCCATCAGATAGAGTAAGTAATTATAACTCTTTATATAAAAAAGCCACTAAAAATATCCGTTTTAGTTCGGAAAATACTCAAACTTTAATAGAAAATTCATTAGCAATAGTTACTATAAACTCTAGTGTAGCTATGGAATCACTTCTTTTTAAAAAAAGAGTAATAGTTTTAGGCGAAGCATTTTTTGCTATTAATGAGATAGTTAAGATAGCATCTTCAAAAAAAGAGATTTTAAAGATTTTAAAAGATATAGATAGTTGGGTTATTAATAGGAGTTTAATAGATAATTTTTTATACTATCTATACTACGATTATCTAATTCCAACTAATTGGAGAAAGGCTAATAGCAAACACTATAAAGCTATAGAAGATAAAATCAGTAGTAATTAAAAAAGGAAAAAATATGGCAAAAGAACACTATTTTGATATAACAGCAAAACTTGATATGATGGAGATGAAAAACGCTATTGTAATGGCTCAAAAAGAGGTAGCAAATAGATTTGACTTTAAAGGGTTAGTAGCAGAGATTGATTTAAATGAAAAAGCTAAAACTCTATCTCTTAGTAGCTCTAGTGAACAGAAAATTGATGCCCTAAAAGATATAGTTATATCTAAACTTATTAAAAGAGGAATTTCTGGAAAATCATTAGAAGAGGTTAAAACAGAGGGTATTTCAGGAGGCAATAGTAAAATTATATATAGAATAGTGGACACTATTGATAAAGCAGAGGCTAAAGAGATAGTAAAAGCTATAAAGAGTATGAAGATAAAAGTTACCCCATCTATTCAAGGTGATGAGGTTCGTGTAAGTGGTAAAAAGATAGATGATTTACAAGCTGTAATGAAAAAAGTTAAATCTTTAGATTTAAAAGCTCCTCTAGTTTTTGGAAACTTTAAATAGCTACTCTTAACTCTTTTATAAGCTCTATAAAGAGCTTACCATATCTCTCAAACTTAATCTCACCTACACCATGAATTTGTAACATCTCCAATTTATCTATTGGCATAATAATAGACATCTCTTTTAGAGTCTTATCTGAAAATACTACATAAGGTGGAACTCTATTTTCTGATGCTATCTCTTTTCTAAGCTCTCTTAATCTATCAAACACCTCAACCTCATAATCTTCAAAATAATCAACCTTTTTCTTTTTCTCTTTAACTACTCTTTTTACTACTAATCTCTCTTCATTAATAGATACTCTCTCTTCTCCTTTTAAAATTTTAATTCCTATATTGGTTAAATAATATACTCTATACTCACCTATCTCTATAGCACCTAACTCTAAAAGTTTATCTGCAATAACTAACCATTGAGCTTTAGAGTAATCTTTACCTAGACCATAAACAGATAAACCATCATGTCCATTATTTAAAATTCTCTGCTCTCTACTCCCTCTTAAAACATCAACTACATAGATAATTCCAAAAGATTGTTTAGTTCTATATATAGCAGATAAGAGTTTTTGAGCTTCAATAGTTATATCTATAGAGTTTTTATTAGGATTTAAGCAGTTATCACACCTATTTTTACAAGGCTCTATAGAGTCACTAAAATATCTAGCTATCTGTTGATGCCTACACACTTCCGAGTCTGCAAATCTTGATATAGTGTTTATCTTCTCATAAGCATTTCTCTTATATGGAGTATCTGGCAACTCATCTATAAAAGATTTTTGTTGAATTATATCAACTGCTGAAAATAGAAGTAGAGTTTTAGCATCTAATCCATCTCTTCCTGCTCTTCCTATCTCTTGATAGTAGTTTTCTAAGGTTTTTGGCATATTAAGATGTACTACAAATCTGATATTACTCTTATCTATTCCCATTCCAAAAGCTATAGTAGCCACTACTATATCTATCTCATCTGTTATAAATTGATTATATACTCTTTTTTTAACCTTAGTCTCTAATCCTGCATGAAATGCCTCAGCTTTATACCCTTTTTGTTTTAAAAATTTAGCAATAGACTCTGTCTGTTTTCTTGAAAAGGCGTAAACAATTCCTGCTTGATTAGTATGCTCTTCTAAAAAGTTTGTAAGCTGTCTCTTTCCATCTCCTTGTCTATGCTCTGCTGTTATAGTTAAGTTTTTACGAAAAAGAGAACCTGTTACTATTTTAGGATTTTTAAGTCTTAAATTAGAGATAATATCATCTCTTACAAGAGTAGTAGCAGTAGCTGTAAAAGCTGATATTGTAGTATCTGGAAAAGAGATTTTAAGTTGAGATAACATTCTATAGTGTTCTCTAAACTCATGTCCCCACTCACTAACACAGTGAGCCTCATCTATAACAAAAAAGTTAATATTTAAATCCATTATAAAATTTAAAAACCCCTCCATCATAAGCCTCTCTGGTGCTACATAGAGTAGTTTTATTCTATTTTGATATAAATCTCTAGCAATCTCTTTTGTCTCCTCCTTAGTTTGCATAGAACTAATCATTGCAGAAGCAATACCATTAGCTCTAAGTGCCACAACTTGGTCGTGCATAAGAGCTAAAAGTGGAGATACAACTATAGTAACACCCTCCATAAGTAGAGATGGAAGTTGATAACATAAAGATTTACCACCTCCTGTTGGAAGTATCATAAGTACATCTTGATGATTTAAAATAGAGTCAATAACCTCTTCTTGTTGCTCTCTAAACTCTTTATGTCCAAAATAGTGTTCTAATATATGCTGTTTATTCATTATCTTTTTTAAATTAGATTATAACATAGTTATTGAATTAGAATTTTTTTGTTTAATCTTTTTATTTTAATAGTATTTTTCTCTATTAATTAGATAATATATAATTATAATTTCTTATTTCAAAAACTTTTTTTGATAAAGTTGACTAATATCAATAATTTTTTCTAAGCAAATTGACATAATACAATATGCTTTTAGTAAAATAGATATTCAAAAGGATTTCATTTATGGAAATATTAGTTACACGACCAGAGATTGCACTTGATATGTTTCTACCAATCTTTGTTGTTTCAACACTTGTTTTAGTTTTTGGAGTAGGTTATGCTGCCATTATTACTCTATCTAAGATGGGTTACTTTTCGAAAAAATGGATGAGTCTTGGGTATCTGTTTTGGGCATTACAAACTTACTGTTTATATGAACTCTCTATCTTAATTCAGAGTGAACTTTTTACAACTAAAGCATTGATGGTTACAATGATAGCTTATCTATTTATTCCCCATCTATACTTTAGATTAATAGAAGATTCTGAAAGACGATATGAAGAGAACCATAAAACAAACCAAAAACAATAATAGGAGGAGACATGGCAAACGAAAATCTATCCGTATGGACAAGTATTCCATTTTGGCGTAGGTCAGCTGCATGGGTAACAGGATTTGCTACTATTTTACTCATTTGGCTAACCTTTGATACATTGGGACAAATCGGTATGGGTACAGACAATGATTTAAAAAATGGGGTAACTAAAAGAGTACCCGCGGCAACAGTAATCAATTATCATATTGATTATAAAATGAGTGCAAAAAGAGGACATGAAGTTCCAGTAATTGGTAAAAAAGAACCATTTTTTGGAAAAGAGTGGAGTGATAAGGAAGCAAAAGAGCTTCTTCATTTAGGAAAACTTACATCACAAGCTAAAAACTGTATGAATTGTCATACTCTACTTGGTAATGGTGCGTATTATGCTCCTGATTTGACAAAAGCTTGGTTAGACCCAGCATGGCAAAAAGGTGGTCCACTTCAAGGTATGACTGGGAAAAATACAACAGAAGAGGCGATGGCTGAATTCTTACAGCACCCATCACAATATCCAACTCATGCTAGAATGATGCCTAATCTTAATATTACAGAAAAAGAGGCTAAAGGGTTAGTAGCATTTCTTAAACACATGAGTAGTATTGATACAAATGGTTTCCCAAGAAACTTCTCTAAAACAGCAGAACAATTCAAAGCAGGAGGCACTAATGCTCACTAGTATTAAAACACATAGTTTAACAAATAAGGGTCAAGAGCTTGGAATGATGTATTTTAGAGTAGCTATTATACTCTTTGGTGCTCAACTACTTATGGGACTTATTGCTGCTATTCAATTTTTAGCACCTGGTTTTTTATTTGAAATTTTTGATTTCTCAGTAGCTAGAATGGTACATATCAATGCACTAGTTGTATGGATGCTTTATGCTATGATTGGTTCAACTTATTTAATGCTTACAGATGAAACAGGCATAGAAGTTGTAGGTATTGGTCTTGGTAAACTAGCATTTTGGGTATTAACAGCAGCTGTTACTGTAGTTGTACTTGTTTATATCTTTATTCAAATTGGTTCTGGTACAGAGGCTACAATTTGGTTTATTAATGAAGGTCGTGAATATCTTGAAGCTCCAAGATGGGCTGATATTGGTATTGTTGTTGTTGTTCTTATCTTCTATTGGAATGTATTTGCTACATATATGAAGGGTGAGAGAACAGGAATTATGACTGTTATGATTGCTAACCTTATGGCATTAGCTGGTTTATATTTAGCTGGTATGTTCTTTACAGATAATATCTCAATGGACCAATTTTGGTGGTGGTGGGTCATACACCTTTGGGTTGAAGCTACTTGGGAAGTATTTGTAGGAACTCTAGCAGCTTATGCGTTAATTAAATTAATTGGTGCTAAACGAGAAATTGTTGAGATGTGGTTATGGATTGAAGTTCTTATGCTATTTGGTTCAGGAATTTTAGGTCTAGGTCACCACTACTTCTGGATTGGTACACCTGAATATTGGTGGGAAATTGGTGCATTATTCTCTGCATTAGAGCCTGTTCCACTAATTGCTATGTTTGTTCATGTACTTTATGATTGGGGTAAAGAGCAAGGTGTAGCAGAAGGTAAAGGTGAAGGTAAAAGTGTTATTGCTAATGGTCCAGCTATGGCTTGGATTGTAACTAATGCGTTTGGTAACTTCTTGGGTGCTGGTATTTGGGGCTTCTTCCATACACTACCACAAGTAAATATCTATACTCATGGTACACAATTTACAGCAGCTCATGGTCACTTATCATTCTTTGGAGCTTATGCTACTATTCTTATTGGTATGATATATTATGGTATTCAAAGAGCTTATAGTGTAGAGAGAATGAAAGCTACATTTAAATCTAAAATGGCTATCTTCTTAATTACATTTGGTGTACTTGGAATGGCAATAGCTCTTACAATTGCAGGTTATGAGCAAGTTCTTGTAGAAAGAGCTGAACTTGGAGCTGATTGGAGTGCATTCTTTGCAGCACAAAATTTACCTTGGTATGTTCAAGCTCAACTATGGAGAGCTATTATGGGTGTTGTTACATTTGTAGGATTTGTATATTTAGTAATAGATATGTTAACTATTGGTAAAAACGCTCAGGAGGCAGAGGCATAATATATGTCTCTACTTAATCTAATTAAAAGGAGACTAAATGATTGAACCATTAACTGATGTTGTACCTAGTTTTTTTGCAATGCTTAATCAAGGTCCATTAACATTAACAATATTTTTACATACAGTAATTATATTACCTATGTTTTGGATTTATAAACAAGAGAAAGCAAAATTACAAGGAAAATAAGATTAAAATAGGGGTGGGGCAAAATAGCCCCAAAATTTGTGTGTCTAGGAAATAGACAAAGAATTTTATTAGAATAAACTTTAAAAGAAATAATTTTTAAAGTTTATTTTACAATTAAAGGAGAAAAATATGAACAGACTTTTAAGTATAGCGGCAGCTACAGCATTAACAGCTTCATTTGCCCTTGCAGGTACATCTAGTATGGATTTTGCAAAAAAATATGAAAAAGAGTGTCAAGGTTGTCACGGTCCTATTCACCAAGGTGGTGTTGGTTCTGACCTTAGACCAAAAGCTCTTAAAAAGAAAAATAGAGAAATGTTAGCTGAAACTATTATGGACGGTAGAGAAAATACAGCAATGCCTGCATGGAACTCAACTTTCTCTAAAGATGATGCAGCAGGTATGGTTGATTGGCTAATGGACTGGAAAAATACAGTTGAGCTTACACTTGACTTTGATGAAGTTCATAAAACATGGACAAAATTAGCTGATAGAGAAGCTTTAGCTAAAAAGTATCCAAAAGCTGTTGATGTTAAAGATGTAAGAGATATTACATTTGCTACAGAAAGAGACGCATCTTTAGTTGATTTTATTGATTCTACTACAGGTAAAGTTCTTAGCCGACATAAAGCTGGATTTGCGGTACATGTTACAGTTACAAATAAAAAGAACCCAAGATATGCTTACTCTATTTCTCGTTCTGGAAGACTTACAATGTTTGATATAGCAGCACCTGGTCAACCAGCATTAGCTTCTGTTCAAGTAGGTCAAGAGTCAAGAGGATTAGCAGTTTCTCCAGATGGTAAATATATTTTAGCAGGTAACTATAATCCAGGTGGAGCAGTTTTATGTGATGCTATGACACTAGAGCCTCTAAAAGTTTATGATACATCTCGTGTAATTGACCCAGATGGTCAAATTGGACCTAGCCGTGTAGCTGGTATTGCAGATACTCCTTATGGACCATATTTTGCTATGGCTTTGAAAGATGCAGGTCATACTTATATTATTGATTACTCTAAACCAAACTTCCCAATTGTTGGAGATATTCCAAATATTGGTAAAATTTTACATGACTGTTTCTTAAATGAGAACGAAGGTAAAGATTTTGGTAGATACTTTATGATTGCTTCTCAAGGAAGTGACTTAATGGGTATTGTTGACTTTAAAACTAAGAAATTAGCTGCAAAAGTTCATACTGGTAAAAAATCTAAACCACACCCAGGTCAAGGTTCTTCTTGGTTTAACAAAAAAATGGGTAAACAGCTAAATGCTACAAACTCTATGAACTTTGGTTCAGTTGTAATTTGGGAGTCTCCAAGTTGGAAAATTGTTAAAAAAGTTAAAACTGCTGGTGGTGGTCTATTTGTAGGTACTGCTGAACATACACCTTGGATTTGGTCTGACTGTGTTCTTGGAAAACCTGATAAGTATAATGAAGTTCACCTAATTAATAAAGAAACATTAGAAACTGATAGAATTATTAAAGTTGGTAAGAAAAAAGGTCAACTTATTGATGCTAAAACTAAAAAAGTTCTTCAAACTTGGGATGCAACTCAACATGCAAAAGTTCCTGTAAATGAGGTGGAGTCTAAAATCTCTAAAGAGAAATTAATGCCAATGCCTACTAAACTAGGTGCTGTAGTTAAAAAACCTGTTCAACCAAGACTTCTTCACGCTGAACCTGCAAACCATGGTAAATGGACTATGATTTCAGAGTGGACAACTGGTAGAATTGGTATCTATGAGTCAAAAACTGGTAAGTTTATTAAGTATATTGAAAACTTAACAACTCCTACATTTACATACTCTGTTGAACATAGACAACATGTTCCAGGTGCGTAAATAACATCTTTTTGTGGGTAAATTTTTACCCACATCTACTTATAATATTTAGTGAAACCTACTCTATTTTGATGAATTGCCTCCTCTTATGGGGTAGGTTTCCCTAATTATTATAGGAGCTTTTCATGAAATTTTTTCTCTCTTTACTACTGTTACTATCCTCTCTTATTTATGCCAAGGATAAATATTTAGATAATCACTCTTGTAATGAGTGTCATGAAAAAATATATGAAGAGTATCAATCTTCAGCACATAGTAAAGGTTATTTTAATGATGAGCTTCATAGAAAAATAGCCAATAAAGTTAGTACAAAAAAGTATGAATGTGCAATATGTCATACACCTATGGCAGATAATTTAAAAGATTTAGTAGAGGGAAAAGCAAGACCAGATAAAAATAATAAAACACATACTGATGCAGTTAGCTGTTTTTTCTGTCATACAATAGCTTATGTAAAAAAATCCCATAAATATAATATAAATATAAAAGCAAGACAGGCAGAGAATTATAAACCAACACTGTATGGAAGACTTATAAAACCTGATGATAGTGATAAACACTCATCTAGTAAAAATCCTATATATGGCAAAAAAGTCTGTATGGGTTGTCACTCTCATAAACTAAATGATAATAATGTAACTATATTTCAAGCTATGAGTGATAATCAAGATAGTAATAGATGTATTGAGTGTCACATGCCTGAAATTGCAGGTGGAGCTGAAAAGATGGATAAACGCTCAAGAGGACAACATGCAAGTCATAAGTTTTTAGGTATTCATGATAAAGAGTTTAGAACAACAGGAATGGATATAAATATATCTACTTTAAAAGATAGTATAACTATAAAATTAACAAATAAAATGGCTCACCCACTTATTATCCAACCATCTCGTGTTAAATATTTAGAGGTTAAAGTTATTAGAGATAATAAAGAGATATGGAGAAACTATAAAAATGACCCAAAAGAGGATAAAGAGGTATTTTTTGAGTATAGATTTTATAATAAAAATGGAAAAAGAGTAATTATTCCTGCCAATTCATATAGTACAGATAGTACAAATTTAAATGCACATAAAAGTAAAACTATTACATATAAAAATATAAAACTTAAAAAAGGTGATATAATAAAAGCTACTATGTTTGTAAGGTTTGCAAAAAGAGATTGTCAATCTGTAATAGATTTAGAAGATAATAAGTTTAAAAAAGCCTTTATTTTAAAAGAGAGTGTTAAGATTTTTAAATAAACTCTTATAATTTGTTTAAACTTTAATTATCATACTATATAATATCATCTAATATTTTTATTTACAATAGATAAAGGATAATTATGAGAATATTTGTATTATTAATGATATGGTTAATAGCAATTGTTTTACTCTCTTACACCTGTTTCATTACTAAATTTAATGATGTAAACGAAACAAATAAGAAAAAGAGTATTGAGACTATTATAGAACAGGATATTAATAATACAGATAACTCTACTATTAATATCATAGAACCTGTTAAAGAGATAGAAGAGAATTTAACACAAGAGATTAAAGAAGAAGAGGCTAATATAACAGAAATTCCAACCTCTATACCAGAAGATATTCCAATATTAGAGACTAATGAGAGTAATAAAACTATTATAAAAGAAGTAGAAGAAGATAATAGTAGTTTAGAAGAGAATATTACTATAAAAGAAGAGATAACAATAGATAAAATTCTACTATGTCAAGATATGTTTAACTCTATTTTATCTAAAGAGAAGATATATTTTGATAAAAATAGATTTAATATTAAAAATAGTAGTAAATCTACACTAGATAAGCTAATAGAGGTCTCTAAAGAGTGTCCTAATGGTAAGATAGTTATTGCAGGATATACAGACTCTAGGGGAAGTGCAAAGACCAATCGTAGAATAAGTTTAAAACGAGCTAATGCAGTTAAAGACTATTTTATTAAAGGTGGAGTTAGTAGTGAGAGATTAGTATCAGTAGGTTATGGTGAGATAAAACCAATTGCTACTAATAGCACAGCTAAAGGCAGAGAACAAAATAGAAGAATTGAAATTCATATAGAAGGGGTTAACGGTGAGTAATGTATTAGAAGAGATTTTTATATATCTATTTATTGCAGGATTAATAGGTTTAGTTATTGGTTGGTTTATTGGAAAATTAACATATAAAGAGAAACTCCATAGTCTAAAAAATGAGTTAAAACTAAAGATAAATAAAAACAATGATACTTGGGAAAGTAAAATTGAAAAACTATCTGAAGAGCATACTATTAAACTAAATGAAGAGAAAAATAGTATGGAGATGGAGATGAAAAAGCTAGAAGATAAGATTAAAGAGCTTGTTAATGATATTACTCTTAAAAATATGGAGATAGATAACATTAAAAAGAGACTTCTAGTAGCCAAAGATGAGACAAAAAGGGTAGAGAAGAGGTTAAAAGATGAGTATCAAGAGGAGATAAAAAAACATAAAAGTAGAGTATCTAGTCTTTTAAATAGAATTGATTTAAGATACAATAAAGATGTAAACGATTTAATAGAGAGTCTAGTAACACTAGAGGGAAATGCGATAAAAGAGGAAGCAGAGCTTAGATATAAACTAAAAGATACCCAACAGAGATTAGAGAATAAAATAAAAAATCTAAATAAAGAGATAGAGGAGTTAAAGAGTAGAGTTTTTAATCTTATTAATGCAAAAAAGATAAATATTAATATAGGTTAATCTTCTATCACCAATAATAACCCATTTAATATGAGGATTAAGATAATATCTCTAACTTTCTCAAAGATGTAACCACCTTTAGAGCTTTTAAATATTTTAGATACAATTCAAAAGCTACCTAAAACACTTTGCCTTTAATAGTGAAAGTTTAATAGGATTGATTTAAAAAAGGAAAAAAGATGAAAAGAAAGTTAGTAAGCTTTGATTGGGCAATGAAAAAAATTTTGCGACAAAAAGCAAATTTTGGAATTTTAGAAGGCTTTTTAACAGAACTTTTAAAATTTGATGTAAAAATAGAAGAGATTTTAGAGAGTGAAGCAAATCAAGAGACAGAAGATGATAAGTTTAATAGGGTTGATTTATTGGCTAAAAATGAGAGTGGGGAACTTATATTAGTTG